>NZ_CAKVVF010000057.1:0-8030 GCF_934833455.1 Oscillibacter sp. KLE 1728 | reverse complement strand
ATCGACGTAAACACTACCGGCGGCGTGCTGCGGGTCCGGGGCGCCCGCCTGGCCCTGATGGCCATGACGGCGGAGGAGCTGCGGATCGGCGGGGACATTGCCGCCGTGGAGTGGGTGAGGTGACACCATGCTGAATCAGATCGTCAACCGGCTCCAGGGCCAGGTCCGGATCCGGGTGGAGACCCCCTTTCCGGAGCGGGTGCTGAATCTGTGCGGCGCCCGGAACCTGGCCTTCTGGGATATGGAGTGGGAGTCCGAGACTGCCTTCACCTGCCGGCTGAACCGGCGGGATTACTACGCCCTGCGCCGGGCGGTGAAACAGCTGGACTGCCGGCTGACCGTGGTGCGGAAGGAGGGGGTACCCTTCTTCCTGGGCCGGTTCCGGCGGCGGCACGCGCTGTTGGCGGGACTGACCCTGTGCAGCGCACTGCTGTTCTTCGGCTCCTTCTTCATCTGGGACTTCACGGTGGAGGGGAACCAGCGGGTCACAGACGAGGAGATCCTGCGGGCGCTGCAGCGGCAGGGGGTGGGGATCGGGACCTTCGGCATCTCCCTGGACACGGAGGACATCCGCAACCATGTGCTGCTGGAGATTCCGGAGCTGCTGTGGATCACAGTGAACGTCTCCGGCTGCCGGGCCTATGTAGAGGTGCGGGAGCGGGTGGAGGCGCCGGAGCCGGTGGACGAGCGGGAGCCCACCAACGTGGTGGCCCGCCGGGACGGGCTGATCCTGGACATCCAGGCGATGGATGGGGTCCGGTGCGTGCTGCCGGGGACGTCGGTGGAGGCGGGCGAGCTGCTGATCTCCGGCGTGGAGGACACGGAGACCGTGGGCGCCCGGGTCCTGACCGGCATGGGGAAAGTGGAGGCCCGGACCTGGTACACCCTCTCCACAGTAATGCCTCTGACGGTGGCGGAAAAGCAGTACACCGGAGAGGAGAAACAGGGCTACTCCCTGGTCTTTGGGACAAATCGGGTAAAATTCTTTTTAAACAGTAGCATCGGGACGGGAAACTATGATAAAATAACCGAAAGGACCCAGTGGTCCCTGTTCGGGCTGCCGCTGCCGGTCACCTTTGTGAAGGAGACCTTTCGTTTTTACGAGACGGTCCCCGCCGAGGTCTCCGCCGCCCAGGCGGAGAGCCGGGGTGAGGCGATCCTCACGGACTACCTCCACACTCTGGTGGACCCCTACGGCACCGTCAGCTCTACCCTGTGCACTTCTCGCCGGGAGGGGGACGGACTGCTGGTGACACTGACGGCGGAGTGTGTGGAGGAGATCGGCCGGGCCGTGCCCATCTACACAGACCCCACAGAAGAATCGGGCGGCTGATGCCCGGGAGATACAGGAGTGATACCTTGGAACAGCGAATCAGCATTGAGCGGCTGGAGCAGGCCGTGAATATTTTTGGATCCTTTGACGAGAACATCCGCCTGCTGGAGCAGGAGTTCTCCGTCACGGTGGTGAACCGGGACGGGGAGCTCCGGGTGGAGGGCGAGCCGGAGGACACCATGCTGGCCTGCAAGGCCATCCAGGCCCTGCTGACCCTCTCTTCGCGGGGGGAGGCCATCGGGGAGCAGAACGTCCGCTACGTCATCGGCCTGGTGCGCAGCGGCAAGGAGTCCCAGATCACCGAGCTCACCGGCGACGTACTGTGCATCAGCGCCAAGGGCCGGCCCATCAAGCCCAAGACCATCGGTCAGAAGGAGTATATCAAGTCCGTCCTGAAGAACACCGTCACCATCGGCGTGGGCCCGGCGGGCACCGGCAAGACGTATCTGGCCGTGGCCGCCGCCGTGCAGGCGTTTCGGGACAAGCAGGTGAACCGCATCATCCTGACCCGTCCGGCGGTGGAGGCCGGCGAGCGGCTGGGCTTCCTGCCCGGGGACCTGCAATCAAAGGTGGATCCCTACCTGCGGCCGCTGTACGAAGCCCTCTTCGACATGCTGGTGGCGGAGACCTATCAGAAGTATTTGGAGCGGGGCAACATTGAGGTGGCCCCTCTGGCCTATATGCGGGGCCGGACGCTGGACGACAGCTTCATCATCCTGGACGAGGCCCAGAACACCTCCCGGGAGCAGATGAAGATGTTCCTGACCCGGCTGGGCTTCGGGTCCAAGATCGTCATCACCGGCGATGTGACCCAGATCGACCTGCCGGACGGCAAGGCGTCCGGTTTGAAGGAGGCCATGCGGGTCCTGCGGGACGTGGAGGGCATCGGCATCTGCGAGCTGACCAACGCCGACGTGGTCCGCCATGTGATGGTCCAGCGGATTGTGGAGGCCTATGAGCGGTACGAGACCGCGAAAAACGGCGGAAAGGGGCGGAAGTGATGGCGAAGCGGCATTATATCCCCGTCACCGCCGACGTGCCCGGCGCCGCCAGTGAGGGCAACTGCGCCCTGATCCGCAAGGTGATCCGCACCGCCCTGGCGGCGGAGGGGGTGGACGTTCCCTGTGAGGTGGACGTGCTGCTGACGAACGACAGCGGCATTCACGAAATCAACCGGGAGATGCGGCAGGTGGACGCCTCTACGGACGTGCTGAGCTTTCCGGAGTTCGACCTTCGGCCCGGGGAGCTGCCCGCACCGGAGGACGCGGACCCGGGCACCGGCCTGGTGCCCCTGGGGGACATGGTGATCTCCATGGAGCATGTGGCGGCCCAGGCCAGGGAGTACGGCCACGCCAAACGGCGGGAGCTGAGCTATCTGGTGGTGCACTCTGTTCTGCACCTGCTGGGGTACGACCATCTGGACGAGGGGCCCCAGAAGGCCCGGATGCGGGCGAGAGAGGAAGCCATCCTGGGGGAGCTGGGCATCGGGCGGTGAATCACTCCCGGGGCAGGCCCCGGCCGGTGCGCAGGCCCAGCAGGAAAGCGTGGATGGCGGTGAACTCCAGGTTTTTTTCATAGCTTTCCAAGGCGTGATAACCCAACTCGTTATGAATCATATCCATGTGGAAGTTATAGTCGTCCGCTGGGACAGTGTCCAGGTAGGGCTTGATGTAGTGGAGATAAAGCCATATCATAAAGTCTGACATAGAAACCACCTTTCAAAACACTAAAGTTTTGTAGTGCACGATAAGATAATAACACTAAAAATTTTTAGTGTCAAGAGGAGCATTCAATGGAAATCATTTTTAAGGACCGGATACGTGCACTACGTCAAGAACGAGGCGAAACACAGGTGCAGGTAGCGGAAGCTATTGGGGTTGCGGAATCACATTATCAGCGGTTTGAAAGAGGGGCCAATCTGCCGAATTTGGAAAACGTCTGGAAACTGGCGGACCACTTCGGCGTCACCATCGACTATCTGGTGGGACGAAGCGACAAGCGGGGGTAACATGAGACGGGCCGCCGGACGGCGGGCTCGGGGATCTCTGCTCCCGCAGGGGGGCTTGTCCGGCGGGATGCGCCCCCCATTCTCTTTTTGGTTGCGCCAAAAAGAGAATGCGCCGCGCCCGGTGGAAGAGAAAAAGCGCTTCGGCGGGTCGGTCTGCGCCAGCGCAGACCTCCTGCCGCCGGCGGGGGATGGTTGGCACTCCCTTGCAGAAGTCAGGGACGGAAACGCACCGCCCTTGGGGAATCCTTAGGCCCGGGGAGGTTCAGGGATACCCCTGCTTCGCTTTCCGCTGCCGCTCACGCTTCCGCGGAGAACCAGCCAGCGCGTAGCGACGCGGAACGCGCGAAAAGAGAAGCTGGTCAAATGCGATCTTGCACCCCGACGACCTCCGCACCATCCGCCACGGGTCGGCAGTTGGGGGAACCGCAGAAGACCTAAGCGTGCCCGAAGGCTAGGCAAAATCGGAGCAGGCACCGGTACGCCGACCCCCGTCAGCGCGGAGGGCCACTGCACCGGAGCGCGTCCAAGCGGCCTTTTCTTTTGGACCGTGCACGGCCCGTTTTCTTTTCGGCAAGACCGAAAAGAAAATGGGGGGTGCATTGCCCAGCTATCATCATAGCTGCCATTCCGCGTCCAATGGGACGCACCCCAAACACTCCCGCCCCGGAACACCGAATCTGCCCCGTTGCATACACTATCCCGAGGTGATTTGGGATGACATTGCTGCAAGACGGTTTGATCGCGTTCCTCTCCGCGGTGGGCGTGACCACCCTGGTGTGGATCGTGGCAGGGGCCTTTTTCCGGGCGGGGCGGCCGGCGGTGCCGGGGCTGCTGCTGGTGCTGCCCCTGCGGGGAGAGGCCCTGGCCATGGAGGCGGACGTGCGGGAGCTGCGGCGCCTGCGGGGGCGCCTGCCCGGGGCCAGAATCGTGCTGGCGGACTGTGGGCTGACCCGGGACGCCCGGGCGCTGGCGGCCTATCTGGCGGACCGGGATCCGGGGGTGGCGCTGACGGACGGCGCCGTGATCCGCCTGGACGAAAACGAGCATACGAAAGAGGAAGAGCATGGAAGAGCTGGTCACCTGTGAGGGAACGGTACATAGCATCATTTTTCAAAATGCCGAGAACGGCTATACGGTCCTGCGCCTCCTGACGGAGGAGGGTGAGGTGATTACGGTGGTGGGCTGTATCCCCTGCGTGGCGCCGGGAGAGCACCTGGCGGTCTCCGGCGTGCCGGAGACCCACCCCCAGCACGGGGAACAGCTCCGGGCGGTGGAGCTGGAGCGGAGCCTGCCGGAGGACGAGGAGGAGATCTTCAGCTATCTCTCCTCAGGCATCTGCAAGGGGGTGGGCCCCGCCACCGCGCGGCGGATTGTGGAGCGGTTCGGGGCGGAGACCCTGGACGTTCTGGAGCGGGAGCCGGAGCGCCTGACCACGCTCAAAGGCGTCACCGCCCGCAAGGCCCAGGAGATCGCGGAGAGCTTCCGCCAGCACATGGGCCTGCGGCGGCTGATGGCCTTTCTGGCCCAGTACCAGCTGCCTCCTGTCCTGGCTATGGAGCTGCGGCGGCAGTACGGCGACGCGGCGCTGGAGAAGGTGCGGGAGAATCCCTACCTCCTCTCCGGCGAGGCGTGCGGGGTGGAGTTCTCCGTCACCGACGGGATCGCCATGGGCATGGGGCTGGCTGCGGACAGCGACCAGCGGCTCCAGGCGGCGGTGACCTTTGAGCTGAGCCACAATGAAAACAACGGCCACGTGTTCCTGCCCCGGAACAAGCTGATCTCCGCCACGACCCAGCTGCTGGACAGCGGGGCGGAGCTGGTGGAGCAGGCTCTGGACAGCCTCATTGAACGGGGCGCGGTGGTCCAGGAACAGGTGGCCAATGTGGAGGCCTGCTACCTCCGGCGGCTGTGGGAGGCGGAGTGTTCCGCCTGCATCCGCCTGGCGGGGCTGCTGGCTGCGGATACAGACCGCAGTGCCCAGGCGGGCCGGGCGGTGGACGAGCTGGAGGCCCAGCAGGGCATCACCTATGCGCCCCTGCAGCGGCAGGCGGTGGAGCTGGCCGCCCGGACGGGGGTGCTGGTCCTCACGGGAGGCCCCGGCACCGGCAAGACCACCACAGTCCGGGGCATCGTGGCCCTGTTCCGGCGGATGGGCCTGGAGATCGTCCTGGCGGCCCCCACCGGGCGGGCGGCCAAGCGCATGAGCGAGCTGACCGGCATGGAGGCCCAGACGGTCCACCGGATGCTGGGGATGAGCTGGAACGACGTCACCCATCAGGTGACGTTCCAAAAGACGGAAAAGGAGCCGCTGGAGGCGGACGCGGTGATCGTGGATGAGATGTCCATGGTGGACCTGGCGCTGTTCTCCGCTCTGCTGCGGGCCCTGCGGCCCGGCACCCGGCTGGTGCTGGTGGGCGATGCGGACCAGCTGCCCTCCGTGGGGGCGGGAAACGTGTTCTCCGACCTGATCCGCAGCGGCAGGGTGGAGACGGTGTTCCTCCGGGAGGTGTTCCGCCAGGCGGAGCAGTCGGCCATCATCCGCAACGCCCACGCGGTGAACCTGGGCCAGCCGCCCCAGCTGGCCAACAACCAGGGGGACTTCTTCTTCCTCTGCCGCCGGGATGGGGAGCGGACCCTCTCCACGGTGGTGGAGCTGTGCAAAACCCGGCTGCCGGACCACATGGGCATCCCGGCGGACCAGATCCAGGTGCTGACGCCCACCCGGAAGGGGCCCAGCGGCACGGAGAATCTGAACCGCTGTCTTCAGGCGGCGCTGAACCCGCCGGCGGCGGACAAACGGGAGATCCAGTGGGGAGAGCGGCTGTTCCGCACCGGAGACCGGATCATGCAGACGAAAAACAACTACAACGTGGTATGGGAAAAGGCGGACGGCACCGTGGGCACCGGCATGTTCAACGGAGACGTGGGAAGGATCGTGGAGATCGACCCGTCCGGAGAGCTGCTGGTGGTGAACTTTGATGACCGGATCGCCACGTACACGCTGGATATGCTCAATGAGATCGATCTGGCCTATGCCATGACGGTCCACAAGGCCCAGGGCAGCGAGTACCAGTGCGTGGTGCTGGCGGCCATGCCGGCAGCGCCGTCCCTGATGGTGCGGGGGGTGCTGTACACGGCCCTGACCCGTGCAAGAGAGCTTCTGATCGTGGTGGGGGACGACGCGGCCATCCGGGCCATGGCGGCCAACGACCGTCAGCAGCGGCGGTATTCCGGCCTCCGGTGGAGGCTGGCACATTTTGCGGATCCGGCGGAGAGATAAAGGCCGCCAGGTTTGCTGCCGGTGGAGGATGGGGTGCGTCCCATTGGACGCGGGACGGGCAGTTATGCTGCTGGCTGGGCAGATGCACCCCCGTTTCCCTTTTGGAAAGACAAAAGAGAAACGGGGGCTGTATCCCTGCTGGACCAGCCCCTGCGGGAGCAGACACCCCGAGGCCGCCATCCGGCGTCCCCTGCGTATCCGCCCAGCCGTCATGGCTGAGTTTTGCAGATGGAAACTGACGCCAACGGTTTCATAGAACAGGCGTGCAACACGGACCCATATGGGTCCCATTTTTTTACCTTTCCTCCATAGAATAAAGCAAAATCGGACCGAAACAGGTCCTGTTGCGGAGGCGTCTATGGAGGAGCAGAAGATCAAGCAGGACATCCGGATTGGAGCCAATATTCGGCGGATCCGAAAAAATCGAGGCATCAAGCCCATGGCACTGGTCCGCCTGCTCCAGCTGGAGGGCGTGGAAATCACCCGGGAATCGCTGGTGAAGATTGAACGAGGGGCTCAGCATATCAAGGCTTCCCAGCTCCGGGGTATCCGTGACGCTTTGCATACCACGTATGACGAACTGCTGGCGGAGGCAGAGAAACGATGAGCCTGCTGTCCGCCCTCCTGGACCTCATCTTCCCAGCCAAGTGCCCCTTCTGCGGCCGTGTTTTGGACAGACCGGGCATCTGTGACGCCTGTCGCGGGGAGCTTCCCTGGACGGAGGGGGCCGACGCCCTGCGCCGGGGGCCCGGCGGCTTTCTCTGCGCGGCGCCTCTGTGGTACCAGGGCCTGGCCCGAGAGGGGCTCCACCGCTTCAAGTTCCGGGGGATGTCCTCTGCTGCGGCGCCCCTGGGAGAGCTGATCGCCGGGTGCGCGGCGGAGCACTTCTCCGGAGCGTTCGACACGGTGACCTGGGTACCTGTCAGCCCCAGGCGCCTGCGTCAGCGGGGGTATGACCAGGCCCGCCTGCTGGCGGAGAGCGCCTGCCGCCTGTGGGAGACGAAGCCGCTGCCGCTGCTGCGCAAGACCGTCCACAACCCCGCCCAGTCGGGACTGAAGGAAGCTGCCGCCCGCCGGGCCAATGTGCTGGGGGTCTATGAGGCGGTGGACCCGGAGCGGATCTCGGGGCATCGTATCCTGCTGGTGGACGACATCTGCACCACCGGCGCCACCTTGGCAGAGTGCGCCCGGGTGCTGCGGGAGGCCGGAGCGGCAGACGTGGTCTGCGCCGCAGCGGCCCTGACGCCGCTGGAGAGGGACAGCGGGCAAAAGGCCTGAATCGGTGGAAATTGTTCACAAATTAGTGTTGCATTCCCAGGAAACTGCCAGTATAATAAAGACTGTATGATTGTTCGCGGGAAAACCGCTTATACTATAAGACAGAAAGATCAAATGAGGTGGAGTCAGTA
>NZ_CAKVVF010000056.1:0-12871 GCF_934833455.1 Oscillibacter sp. KLE 1728 | reverse complement strand
CTGGAGAGCATCGCTCGATCAGAGGGATGAATTCGTCCGGTTTTCTGGAGTGCTCCCGCTTCTGTGCCCGCAGCAGGTTCACCTGGGACCTGGCCGGGGGCAGCGTCCTGTTCCCGCCGCCCCTGACACCAAAGAGCAGAATTTCCGTCACATTCCGGAAGTAGAACCCCACACCCCGGCCGTCCGGTTCTCCGTCCTTGCGAACCTTCTCCCAGATGATATTGCCCTTGTACTCGAATCCCCAGGCCTTCATGACCGCAAGGCCGTCGGGAAGCAGGGCATTGGGGACCCACAGATACAGATGGCTCTTCTCCGCCGCCACCTGTGCCACCGGCAGCGCCATGATGTCTTCCAGCTCCATGGTCTCGTAGCGATTCAGCCGCTTGTGCTCAGGCGCTACCTTCCCGGTCCGATTCTGGAACCTCCAGGGAGGGTCGGCATATATGGTGGCGTATTTTTGATCGCCGCAGAAACGCAGCAGATTTTCAGATGTTTCCTGGATTGTGCTCATCGATGTACCCTTCCTCCCAATCTGTGATGCACGGTTTCCTGATGCCTACTGCCAGAATGGGGCATCCGCCGTTCCTGCGGGAATCCAAGCGATAGGTCAATTTCCCCATCCAGGTGGTGCTGGCCCCGTACTTCCGCAGAATGGGTTTCCACTGGCGGGTCTTTCCGTCATAGTCGTAAATGGTTTTGAAGATGTCGTTCAGCTCGGCAGAGCGCGTAATGATGATCCCTGCACTGACAAGGTCGCAGTCATAATACGTCCGCATGGCCAGCAGGTCCCGGTCAAACGTCTGATCTTTGCTGTTCCACTCCAGATCGAAGGCGATCCGGTTTTTCAGGAAGTCGATATTATGTCCGTCGATATACCCGGGTATGACCTTTTCCTCAAACGGCTCCTGGGAAAAGCGTCCCCGCTGTTCGGCCTGCCGCGGATAGAACTTGATGTGGAGGTCGCCGGAAATGCGGATCTCGCGCCATCCGCGGGGATACAGCACATCATCAAACTTTTTGGGGATCTTGGTCTCGTTTCCGCCGGACTCCCGAAGATCGTCCGTAGTGATGCGCAGCTGACGCAGGCAGTCCACAATCTCGCTCCACTCCGCCGGAAATGCCTGTGTGATAATCTCAAGCGCGTGATTATAGCTGTAAAATTCAAACTTCTCTAAAAGGTCGGGCGCAATATACTCTCTCAAGTCCAAGGCGGCTGTCCTCCTGTGTTTTAGATATTATAACATCTTTTCCTCCCGTTTTCACCACCATTTTTTGAATGCGCCATAATTTTCAGGGGTGCCTCTTTTTTACGTTTCACCAATCCGGGTCCCGCAGCCCCCGCCGGGCAGCAAAAATTTCGGAAAGAGGACACATGTTAACAGAGCGCAGCCAGTTGGGTGCTGTGGCAGGATGGTACATTTCCCCAGAGAGTCTTCAGAAGGGGTACGACCCAGGCATTGACGACTATATGGTGAAGTCCGGCGACTTCAGCGGGCTGCTCATGCGGGTGCGGGCACTGCTGCGCCGGGCCAATATTGAGGCCAGCCGGAAGCTGTCCGTGGACGGACTTCTTCTGTATGCCGACGCGCTGACGGCCTCTCTTGCCGGAGCGGAGATCCCCGTGACCATCCGGGAATTCAACATCCTGTACGAGCTGCTGTCCTGCCCCAACCGCACCTTCCCGCTACGGGCACAGGCGGAAGTTCTGTGGCAGCGGCAGACACACTGAACCCGCCGTCCCGTCACGTCCCCTGCGTCAATTCGCAAAGGCCATAGCCGGAAGTCCCGCCTCTCCGCCGCCGCAGCGCAAGAGGCACCCGGATGGCTCCCCGGTGCAGAGTCCGCACACTTGATTGAAAATGGATGCGCGGGCGGCAAATATTGTGGTATAATATCCATACTGAGATCGCTGGTGGCCGCCGGGCCGCGGCCGCTCCTTTCTCCGGCCGCGGCCCCCGCCCTGTCAGGGCTTTTACGGGCAAACATCCAACTTCCCGGCGCACCGCAGTGTGCAGGGCTGGAGATCACAGCAGGTACGGCAGCCTCCGCCGCCCCCCGTCCGGCCCTCCCCCGATATTTTTGAAAACGGTGCAAACGATCAGGACCGTGTCGACTGCCGGAGCCTACCGGAGGGCGGCCGCCTGCTCTTGCCCGGCGGCGGCGCAACGCGCCGGAGGGAGCTCCGCCCTGGCTGCCTGCACCACCGCCGGAACGGCGTGAAGCACGGATGTGCCATCCGGGGGCACGGCGTCTCCGCTGGGGGCGGCATCGAGGGCGCACTGTCCAAGGGGCAGTCATCAGAAAAGAGGAATGCGTATGTGGATTCTCTTCGCGGCTGGATCCGCGCTTTTCGCCGGTGTGACGGCCATTCTGGCCAAGTGCGGCATCCGGAAGACCGACTCCACCGTGGCCACCGCCATCCGCACCCTTGTGGTGCTGGCTTTTGCGTGGACCATGGTGTTTGTCGTGGGCTCCCAGGGGGAGATCCGGAACATCGGCCCCACAACGCTCTTCTTTCTGGTGCTGTCCGGCCTGGCTACCGGAGCCTCCTGGCTGTGCTACTTCAAGGCCCTCCAGCTGGGTGACATCAACAAGGTGGTGCCCATCGACAAATCCAGCACCGTGCTCACCATCCTGCTGGCCTTTTTTCTGCTGGGGGAGCCCATCGGCCTGCCTCAGGGGATCGGGGTGGTGCTGATCGGCACAGGCACCTTCCTGATGCTGGAGAAAAGGTCCCCCGCGGCCGGCTGTGCACCCCAGTGCGGGAGCTGGATGCTCTACGCCTTCGGCTCGGCGGTGTTTGCCAGTCTCACCGCGATCCTGGGCAAAGCCGGCATTCAGGGCGTGGAGTCCAACCTGGGCACCGCCATCCGCACCGGTGTGGTGTTGGTGATGGCCTGGCTCATGGTGCTGGTGACAGGCAAGGCCGGTGCGGTGCGGCAGGTGCCCCGGCGGGAGTTGGCGTTCATCTGCCTGTCCGGCGTGGCCACCGGGGCCTCCTGGCTGTGCTATTACCGGGCGCTTCAGAGCGGCCCCGCCAGCGTGGTGGTGCCCATCGACAAGTTGAGCATTTTGGTCACAGTGGCCTTTTCCCGGCTGGTGTTTCGGGAGAGGCTCACATCTCGCTCCGCCGCAGGTCTTGCCCTCATTGTGGCCGGGACGCTGGCCATGCTGTTCTGACCGCCGGAGCCATCCCCCTCCAGCGGGGTTCTCTTCGCGCCCACCCGATGCCGGACAGGTGTTCCTTTCGGCGGGCCGCCAGCTGGCGGCCGGGGGAAAATTTCCACTCTTGTTTTTTTCTGTACAGCGTGCTATACTGGCCGAGGTTTAAGGAATGCGGCGAAAGGGGGAGCTCCCTGGCGCCACGCTCACATAGATGACAAGAACCAGATTGCGAGGGAGCCTGTGTTCCAGGCTGAGAGGGTCCCAGTAAGGGCCGACCGCACCCGGCTTCCCAGGCGGAAGCGGGGGCATCAGCATCTGCGTGAAGGTCTGAACGGGTATGTGCTGATGAGGCGCGTGCCCGTTTTGTTTTGCGCAGAAAATTAAACTGGAGGGATTCCCATGAAAAAGAAGATTTCCGCACTTTTGTTGAGCCTGGCGCTGTGCGCCGGACTCCTGGCCGGCTGCGGCACCGGGGAGACGGCGGAGGCTCCGTCCGACACCGATGTACAGCAGGTGGACTCTCTGAAAATCGCATTTTCTCCCTATGCGGACGCCGACCTCATCTCCGAGTCCACGGAGCCGCTGGAGCAGCTGCTGAAGGCAAAGCTGCTGGAAAAGGGCTACGACGTGGGCGAGATCGACATGACCGTGGGCACCAGCTACACCGCCGTGGGCGAGGCCCTCAGCGCGGGCAGCGCGGACCTGGGCTTCATCTCCGGCGGCAACTACGTGCTCTTCTCCGACGACTGCGATGTGCTGCTGACCGCTCTGCGCTATGCCATCAACAAGGACTCTGAGAACCCCGCCGACTGGAACGACGGCACCATCGAGGAGAACACAGAGGACATGAGCACTTACTACCGCTGTATCCTGCTGGCCGGTCCCAGCGAGAAGGGCCAGGAGCTGCTCTCCAAGGTCAACGCCGGGGAGGAGCTGACCTGGGACGACCTGAACAGCGCCACCTGGGCGGTGCTGAATCCCACCTCCGCCTCCGGGTACATCTATCCCTCCCTGTGGCTGCAGGAGCACTACGGTAAGGGGATCAGCGATCTGGACAATGTGGTGGAGTGCGACTCCCACACCACCTCCGTGGCCCGGCTGGCTGCCGGTCAGGTGGATGTGATGGTGTCCTACGGCCACATCCGCATCAAGAACGCCCCCATCTGGGAATCCGATTTCGGCGGCACAGCCCCCATGGTGGAGCAGACCGGCGTGATCGGTGTGACGGACGGCATCTACAACGACATGATCGCGTACAGCAAGACCTCTGACACCATGGCGGACGAAGCCTTCCGGCAGGCAGTGGGCGAGTCCTTCATCGAGCTGGCCCAGACCGAGGAGGGCCAGGAGATCTTCGGCGTATTCAGCCAGGTGGGCTACGACTGGGGCAGCGACTCCGACTATGACGGAGAGCGGGCGGCCCAGGCGCTTTTGAAATCTATGGAAGCGTGACCATCTTCAGGAGGGATTTCATGCTGCAGGCGATCCATATCCGCAAACAATTTCAGCGTTCCGGCGAGGTGCTGCGGGATGTCAGCTTCACCCTGGGCGACGGCGAGTTTCTCTCGGTCATCGGCCCGTCCGGCGCCGGGAAAACCACCCTGTTCCGCATCCTGAATGGAACGGAGCTGTGCAGCGGCGGTGAAGTCCTCTATGGCGGGACGCACTTTGAAGCCGCCCGAGGCCGGGAAAAGCGGGCGGTCCAGCAGGGGATCGGCACCATCTACCAGGATTTCTGCCTGGTGGAGAACCTGTCCGCCATCCAGAACGTGCTGAACGCCTGCCTGCCGGACATGTCCCTGGCCGCCTCCCTGCTGGGGGCGTTCGGACGGGAGCGGTCCGAACAGGCCGCCGCGATCCTGCGAGAGGTCGGGCTGGCGGACAAGCTGGAGGAGCCGGTGAAAAACCTCTCCGGCGGGCAGAAGCAGCGGGTGGCCATCGCCCGCGCCCTGATGCGGAACCCCTCCATCCTGCTGGCGGACGAGCCGGTGGCGTCCCTGGACCCCGTCACCGGGCGGCAAATCCTGTGCCTGCTCCGGGACATTCAGCGCCAACGCGGCGTCAGCATCCTGATGAACAGCCACAATCTGGACCTGTCCCTGGAGTTCTCCACCCATATCGTCGGCATGAACCGGGGACGCGTTGTCTTTGACGGCGCCCCCGGGGATGTGACGGAGGCCGTCCTGCGGGATATTTACGGCGAGGCGGCGGCCGTATGAAACAAAGACGTATCCGCTGCCTCGCTGCGGCCGCTTTTGTGCTGCTGTTCCTGGGAGCCGCCTGGTTCACCGGATGCGACCTGTCCCTGATGTGGAGCCGGCGCGACCACCTGACGGACATCGCCGCAAAGATGTTTCCGCCGGACTGGGGATTCCTCGGGAAGGTCCTGCCCCTGCTGTGGGCCACGATCCAGATGTCCATTACCGGGACGTTTCTGGGCGCGGTGCTGTCCATCCCGGCCGCCATGGCCTGCGCCGCCGCCCTGCCGGGACCCGGCCCGGTCAAGAAGGCGGTCCGCTTCTGCATCCAGGTGCTCCGCTCCTTCCCGGCCCTGATCCTGGCCCTGCTGGCCACATTCTTTCTGGGCATCGGCTCCTTTGCCGGAACGGCCGCCATCACGGTCTACACCTTTGCCATCATGACCCGCCTGACCTATGAGGACATCGAGAGCGCGCCCCAGGGTCCCTATCTGGCCCTGCGGGCTATGGGCGCCGCCTCAGCCCAGGCGTTCTTCCGCTCCACCTTACCGGAGATCCTGCCGGCCTATCTCACCAACGCCCTCTATCTGCTGGAGGGCAATGTGCGGCACAGCGCCATCCTGGGCTATGTGGGCGCAGGCGGAATCGGCCTGCTGCTCAATGAAAAGGTCTCCTGGCGGGAGTACGACAAGGTGGGGACAATCCTGCTGCTCCTCTTCGCCGTGGTCTATCTCATGGAGCATCTCAGCACATGGCTCACCCGTCTGGTGCAGCAGGAGCGGACCCTGGGCCGGCAGGAGCGCCGGCTGCTGGCGGGCGCGGCGGCCGCGCTGGTGCTGTTCTGCACGGTCACGCTTCCGCTGCCCGACCTTTCCCGCACAAGCATGCAGATGGTGAAGACGCTCTTCACCGGCCTCCTGCACCCGAACTGGGAGCTGTTTTTCCGCCTGGACAGCAGCGGACTTGCCTATCTCCTGCTGGAGACCGTTGCCATCGCGCTGGTGGGGACCTGCGTCGGCGCCGTCTTTTCCGTTCCTCTGGCGTTTCTCGGCAGCAGCCGCTTTTTCCCGGCCCCCGCCGCCTGGCTGTTCCGGACACTGGTGACCGCCATCCGGTCCGTTCCCTTCCTGATCTATGGACTGATCTTCATCCGCGTCTGCGGCCCCGGCTCCTTTACCGGAGTGCTGACCCTGGCAGTGTGCAGCGTGGGACTTCTCTGCAAGCGCTTCACAGAGGCCATCGACACCTTGGATTTTCGGGCGTATCACGCTCTGGAGGCCATGGGGACGCCGAAGCTGTCCTGCGTCCGCCACGCGGCCCTGCCGCAGCTGGTGCCTCAGTTCTTCTCCGCCTGGCTCTATCGGTTTGACGTCAATATCCGCGAGGCCTCCGCCCTTGGCCTGGCCGGTGCGGGCGGAATCGGCGCGCCGCTGATCCTGGCCCTGAACCAATACGCCTGGCATGATGTCAGCACCCTGGCGCTGGGCATGATCGCCTTGTCCTGGCTGGTGGATCTGGTCTCCGCTTTCTGCCGCCGCAGGGCCGCCTGAGGCCGATGCCCGCCAGCAGCCGGATCCGGTGCAGCCCCCCGTTCCGCCCCGGCGGGAAGGATTCCGGCGGAGCTGCTGCAAAGCAAGACACGGACAGTCTTTGGACTGTCCGTGCCTTGTTGCCAAGCGGCGATTCCCCGGCCGGGAGCCGCTCAGAGTGCTTCGTATTCCGCGTCGCTCACCGGCTCGCACCACTCGTTGGAGCAGGCCTCACCGGGCATCTCGACGGCGATGTGGCTGAACCAGCTGTCCCGCTTGGCGCCGTGCCAGTGCTTGACCTCCGCCGGGATGACGATGACTCTGCCGGGCTCCAGGCTGACCGCCTCTTTGCCCTCCTCCTGGTACCAACCCTCGCCGGCGGTGCAGATCAGCAGCTGCCCGCCGCCCTCGGAGGCGTGGTGGATATGCCAGTTGTTCCGGCACCCGGGCTCGAAGGTGACGTTGGCCAGAAACAGCCCGTCCTCCGGGCGGGTCAGGGGATTGAGATAGGACCGGCCGGCAAAGTACCGGGCAAAAGCGTCGTTGGGCGCGCCCAGGCCAAACACGTTCTGTTCCTCAAATGCAGCCTTGTCCATGATCTTCATGCAACATACCTCCCAATGCTTTCTTATGAATGCGGGGCAGACCGCCGCCCCGGTGTGGATGTTCTGCCGCCAGCGTGTCTCCTGCCGCTCACGGGTGTAAATATCCGCCAGTGCGGCGGCCCGTATCTCCACCAGTAGCCGCAGCCGCATATAGCCCCCCGTCTCCTCTCCGGTGAAGCCGATGTCCCGAAGCGTCAGGATCAGGTTCAGCCGCTCCGGGTCGCGGCCTGCCCGACCTCAGGACCTCCATGGAGATCTGATCGCACTCGCTGGCCTCCTGGATCGTCATCGCCCGCACCTCAGGGCAGAAAGTGGAGACGTCCCCGCAGGGACGCCTCCATTCTAAATCCGGAACTTCGCCTTGTCCAATGCCTATACCGGATGGTCTGATATTCCGCCGACGTATTTCTCGGCAAATCGCAGCAGGGCAGCAGCGGTGGCAGAAAGGACCTCGGTCTTCTTCCAGGCCAGAACCGTGCCCGACTCCAGCGGCGGAGAGAGGGGCACGAACCGCAGCCCGTCATAGGCGCAATCCAGCCGGATCACCAGATAGATCCCCAGCCCCTCCCGGGCCAGCTGGGTCTGGTTGTAAGGCAGGTTGCCGCTGGCCGCCACCTGGATCCGGTCTGCGTAAGGGCCGAACCAGCGGATCATTTCCCGGCGCATCAGCTCCCGGGTGGTCAGGATCAGGGGGCTGTCCGCCAGGTCCCCGGGCGTCACCGCCTCCCGCCGGGCCAGAGGCGAATCCTCCGGCACCAGGACGCCCCAGGATTCCCGGACGGGCAGCCGGAGGATCTGGTAGCGGCTGGTGTCCACCGGCTCCAGCAGAAGTCCCATGTCCAGGAGTCCCTGCTCGATCCGCTCCTTGATCCCGTCGGAGTCTCCGCTGTAAATCTCATACTGGACCCGGGGATGCTGGCGGTGAAAGGCAGCCAGGAGCTTTGCCAGATACGTCATGCTCCGCAGGTCGCCGCTTCCGATGGAGATCCGGCCTGTGATCTCCTCCGCCGGTCGGAGCTCCCGGGCCGTCTTCTCCGCCAGCTCTACGATCTCCTGAGCCCGGCGGCGCAGCAGCATCCCGGCCTCCGTCAGAACGATGTGGTGCTGGCTGCGGCGGAACAGCTTGACTCCCAGCTCCTCCTCCAGCTGCATCAGCTGGCGGGACAGGGTGGGCTGCGTCAGATGGAGCAGCGCCGCCGCCCGGGTGATGTTCTCCTCCCGGGCCACAGTCAAAAAATACTTCAGCGTCCGAAATTCCACCGGGCCGCACCTCCTCTTCTCCCCTACCATATCATGGCCGCAGTGGGGCCGCAAGTGTGATATGTGTGAAATGTATGTCTCAGCATAGAAAACAGGTATTCGCTATTTCTCATTTCAGGCGGTATAATAGGGTCATGTGAGGCGCGGCGTCCGGACTCCGGCTGCCGCAGAGCTGCAACAGGAAAGGATGGTTTCGACCTATGGAATACCGTGTCAACCGCCGCACCGGGGACCGGATCAGCGTCCTGGGCGTGGGCACCAGCGGCCTCCCCGCCGTCGGGGCGAAAGAGGGTGCCGCCACGCTGGAGATGGCCCTGGAGCAGGGGATCAACTACTTCGACCTGGCCACTGCCGACTCCGCCTGCTTCCCCATCTTCGGCGCCGCCCTTGCGGGTGTGCGCAGGCAGGTGCTCTACCAGGTCCACTTCGGCGCCAATTACGCCGCCGGTAAACCTTACAGCTGGACCACGGATCTGGAGACCGTCAAGCGGTCGGTAGCGTGGCAGCTGGAGCAGCTGCGGACGGACTACATCGACTACGGCTTCATCCACTGTATGGACGAGTCCGGCGACTGGCGCCGGTATGTGGACAACGGCGTTCTTCAGTATCTGGAGGCGCTGAAAGCCCAGGGCGTCGTCCGCCACATCGGCCTCTCCACCCATACGCTGGCCCTGGCCCGGGAGGTGCTGGACACCGGCCTGGCGGACATGATGATGTTCAGCATCAACCCCAGCTACGACTATCAGCACGGCGAGTATGCCAACGGCAGCGCCACGGAGCGGATGGCCCTTTACCGCCGGTGCGAGGCGGAGGGCGTGGGCATCTCCGTGATGAAGGCCTTTGCCGGCGGACAGCTGCTGGATGCTCGTACCTCTCCCTTCGGTCAGGCCCTGACGGAATATCAATGCATCCAGTACGCCCTGGACAAGCCCGGCGTCCTGACGGTGCTGCCCGGTGTCCGAGACCGGGCGGATCTGGAACGGGTCCTGGGCTTTCTGCGGGCTGGGGAGGCGGAGCGGGACTACTCCGTCATCAGCTCCCTCACCCCCAGAGACGTGGAGGGCACCTGCGTCTACTGCAACCACTGCCAGCCCTGCCCCGCCGGCCTGGACGTGGGCCTCATCAACAAGTATTATGACTTGGCCCGTGCGGGGGATGCCTTGGCGGCAGAGCACTACCGGAGCCTGTCTCTGGGTGCGGATGCCTGCATCAGCTGCGGCCACTGTGACCGCCGGTGCCCCTTCCATGTATCCCAGTCGGCGCGGATGCGGGAGATCGCATCCTACTTCCGGCAGGCGTGAGGGCCCTGGCCGTTCCTTGCACCTTTGCCGGCTACATCAATGAGCGGCTGACTGCTGACATCCCCACCGTCCTCCGCTCCGCCACCGCCCTGGTGCCCCTGAAGATGGAGACGCCCGTCCCCTTCACCGGCACCTGGGCGGATGCGGAGGCCTGTCTGAAGGAATTCTACTGAGTGCCCTTCCCGTATCTATCTCCCAAAATCACCAAGACGGCTGCCAACCCGGCAGCCGTCTTTTTTTCGTTGATTCCCGCCTCCCCCGGAGGTGCGCCGGAATCAGAACTGTTTCAGTTATCTCCGATAGGATAGGGCGGGGGTGCGCGCTCCCGTTTTCACGGGTGTCCCCGCGGCCGGAGCCGCCGGCGGACGGTCAGTCGTCACGTGCCTCGTCCGCCGGCTTCTCCCGCGGGGTCTGCTGTTCCTTTTTCAGGGATTCCAGTCCCAGCCGGATCAATTCCACGGTCGCCTCCGAACGGGTCTGGAACCGGCGCTCAAAGCGGAAATCCTCGATCTGCTGAAACAGCTCATTGTCCACGGATACCGTGTAACGCGGTCTGTCTGTTGCCATCCTTATCACCTCTGGCCCTATTATACACGAGTGAACCACCGGTGTAAAGAGAGCCGCAGCCCCCTTGACTTCGGTTCAGTGAACCACTATAATAACTTTAATAGGTTCACCAATTCACTTAACCACTATATGGAAAGGAGCTGCGTACATGAACAGAGATCAAAAACGGTTTACCATCTCCGTGACGCCGGAGCTGGCGGCGGAACTGACCGCGGTAAAGCAGAGCAGCTACCCCGGCGTCCCCCGGGACGCGATGTTCCGGGACCTAATCATCCGGGGCCTTGCGGCGTGGGAGAAGCAGTCCGGCAAGAATAGCCAGCCCGTGTGACGGGTGGGGTGCCGGGCCCCATCGAAGCTCCTTCGGCTCTCCCGGCAAACGGCGGCAGACAGAAACAGACAGAAACACGGTGAAAGTCAGAGGCGGCAGGTACGCCCGGTGCGGGCACCCGTGGGCAGCTGCCCGCACCCGCCATCCCATGGAGACAGCAGAACAATTCTGGGCGTTCCTGACCGGGAGCGTCCAAAGCGGTGCAGGGTTCAGTCCGTATGTCATACGGTCGTAACCCGCCGTTCATCGCTCCCCCTGACCGGGAGGAGACGGAACGTGAGCAAAGTAACCATGAGACGGCCGGATGCCCGGGCCATGGCCCAGCTTCTGGCGGAGCAGACGCAGACGGCGGCGGGGCTGATCCTCCGCCTGGCCTGGCGGCAGGGGCTGACCCGGGAGGAGATCCAGCGCCTCACTTGGAACGATGTGGACTTTTCTGCCCATCAGCTCCGGCTGCCGGACCGGACCATCCCGCTGGAGACGGAGACCGAGGACTGCCTGCGCCGGCAGGCGGAGCGCCCCGACCCGCCTACTCCCTTCGTGGTGGTCTCGGACCGCCGCAGGCAGCAGATGCCGCCGGAGTCCATTTCCCGCCTGGCCAGAAAAACTCTGGACCGGGCGGGGCTGGGCGGCATCAGCCTGATGGATCTGCGGCACGACTTCATCATCCGCCATCTGGAATCCCACGATTGGCCCTATGTGGCCCGGATCAGCGGCATCGCCGTCCCCACTCTGTATGCCGTTTTCTCCGACTATCTGCCGGAGGGGCGGCAGAAGGACTCCCGCCCTCGGCGGGAGGTGGACGGTTTTTTGATGTGGAAGCTGCTCCAGGCGGAGGGCAGCTCCCCGGTGGGGCTTGCCCTTTGGATGGGTTGGAAGCTGGGGATGCAGGTCCGGGAGATGACAGCCCTGACCTGGGACCAGGTGGATCTGGACCGGGGTCTGGTGCGGCTGCCGGACCGGGACCTGGCCCTGGGCGTCACCCTGCGGCGCCTGCTGCGGGCGGCGGCGGGACGCCGGCGGCCGGGTGAGGACCCGCACGTGCTGCTGACGCCCAACTCCCGGCGGCCCTTGGACCAGCCCCGGCTGTCCAAGATGGTGCGGACCGCCCTGATCCGGGGCGGGATGGAGCACATCAGCCTGGGAGATCTCTGCCGGGAGGAGCGCCGGGAGAGCGAGGACGCCCGGCTGCTGGCCTACGCCGCCGAAAAAGGCACCATCTCCCGGTCGGAGGCCATGTCGCTGCTCGGCCTGTCCAAGGTGGCGGCCTACGAGCGTCTCCGGCAGCTGGCTGAGCGGGGAAAGCTGGTGCGGGTCGGCGGCAAATACTACCCCGCCGGCCAGGTGGTGCCGCCGGAGGAGCAGTATGACGTCATCCGTACATTTCTGGAGCAGTCCGGTCCGGCCTACCGGCAGGATCTGGCGGCGCTCCTGCACGTCGGCGACAGACAGTGTGCCCTGATCCTCAAGCACATGGTGGAGGACAGGCGTCTGGTGCAGGCCGGGCAGCGGTACGCCCTTCCCATTCGGGATGAGGTTCTGCTGTGAACGGCGCAAAAGGAGAGCGGCCCTCAGGGGCCGCTCTCTTTTTTTGCCCGCGCCGCGGCCGGAGCAGAAATCGCGTCCGTGTTATGATGGCGTGACATGGCTGTCCATGCGGTTTGTGCGCCGTTTTTCAATTGGATTAAAAGGTTTGCGAAACGCTGGACACCGGCAGTTTTTTCCCGTAAATTGGCCTTGCGAACGGCGGAAGCGCCCCGCATCCGGCTCTGCGGTTGGTGTAGGCCGACACAAGTTGGTTGGCTAGCCCCCACACGAATCCCAGATCCGCCTGGGGTCTTCCGGCGGACCGCAAATTTTTTGAAGGAGGAGAAATCCCAATGAAGAAGTTCCTTTCTCTGGTGCTTGCTCTGGTGAT
>NZ_CAKVVF010000055.1:0-13219 GCF_934833455.1 Oscillibacter sp. KLE 1728 | reverse complement strand
GGCGCAGATACAGCTCGCTGGAAGCCGGCAGGCTCTGCGCCTGGCGGATGTCCTTCGGGCCCTGGGCGATGGGGAGGCGATCGACGGCCATCTGGATTTTGTCTCCAAGCTGGATTATGAAGTGGAGCTGGCCGTTGTCCTGGGCAGGGACGCGCTCCATGTCCGGGAGGAAGATGTGGGTGACTACATCTTCGGATACAGCGTGGCCAACGACGTCAGCGCCCGGGACGTCCAGTACCGCCACAAGCAGAACTTCCTCGGAAAAAGCCTGGATACCTTTTTTGCCATGGGGCCGGTCATTGTCACTGCGGACGAATTCCCCTGCCCGCCCGCGCTATCCATCAGAAGCTTTGTCAACGGAGAGCTGCGGCAGAACAGCGTGACGGACCAGGTGTTCTTCAATATCCGCCACATCGTCAGTGAGCTCTCGCAGGGCATGACGCTGCCGGCGGGCACCATCCTCATCACCGGCACCCCCGCCGGAGTGGGGATGGGAATGGATCCCCCCTGCTTCCTCAAGCGTGGAGATGTGGTCACCTGCGAGATCGACGGGATCGGTCGCATCTCCAACCCCATCCGCTAGCGTTCTGTTTTGAAACGATTCCTGTCCAATCCCTTCAAGGGGCCCCGGAGGTTTTGCCATTGTCCTCCGGGGCCCCGCTCTTTTGATTCCACAGCTCCGCCGGGGTGCAGCTTCTTCTCGCCCATCAGGGTCCGGGCCGGGCGTCTCTCCAGAGCCCGCCTCTGTCCGGATGCCGCCGTCTACTTGCCTCCTCTGCGTATCCGTCAGCCGATCCTTTAGCCGCCGTGATGCCCGAAGCCCATCCCGCGGGACGCCGCTCACAGCGTCCCGCAGGCC
Source organism: Oscillibacter sp. KLE 1728 (assembly GCF_934833455.1). Classification (NCBI taxonomy): domain Bacteria; kingdom Bacillati; phylum Bacillota; class Clostridia; order Eubacteriales; family Oscillospiraceae; genus Oscillibacter; species Oscillibacter sp. KLE 1728. The sequence goes on along the minus strand of NZ_CAKVVF010000055.1, from coordinate 12,360 downwards.
CTCCTGTCCGCTTGCCGGTGGGGCGGCGCTCCGGGGAAACATATTCCTCTGTTTGGGGCGGGCAGCTTTGGAGACGCGGTTGCCGGTGGCCGTTGTCCCGCGCTGCCCGGCAATCTCCCCCCACCGCAGAAAAAAAGCGCCCTCCGCGGCGGCGGAGGGCGCTTGACAGGACGGCAGGACTGCCGCAGATCTCCGCGGCGGTCCTGTTCCGTTGGATTTGATTTTCAGGCAAGTCAGTCCACCAGCCTGCGGGACGGCAGCCGCCGTTTCCAGATGGAAGGGGCGAACAGAAGCAGCATGGGGAAGATCTCCAGCCGTCCCACCAGCATGTCGAAGGACAGCAGCAGCTTGGACCAAGGGGAGAAGCTGGAGAAGTTACCCATGGGACCTACAATCTCCAGACCGGGCCCCACGTTGTTGATGCAGGCAGCCACCGCTGTGAACGTAGTCACCAGGTCCAACTGCTCCAGAGACACCAACAGGCAGGACGCCACGAAGACCATCAGGTACACCGCCAGAAACAGATGGACGCCCCGGATGCTCCTCTCGTTCAGGGGCTTGCCCTCGAACTGGATGGCGGGCACCGCATTGGGGTGGAGCATCCGCCGCATCTCGCTGACAGACACCTTCTGCAGGATCACCACCCGGGCCACCTTGATGCCGCCAGCGGTGGAACCGGCGCAGCCGCCGATAAACATCAGCGCCACCAGAATGGCCTTTGAAAAGGTGGGCCAGGTGTTGAAATCCACCGTGGCATAACCGGTGGTGGTGATGATGGAGGACACCTGGAAAAACGCGTGCCGCAGGCTGGTGCCCACCGACTCGTACATGTGCACGATATCCAGGGTGATGGCAGCCACTGCCGTCGCCACAATGAGGACATAGGCCCACAGCTCCTCGGACCGGAACACGTCCCGGAACCGCCGCACCAGCAGGAAGTAATACAGATTGAAATTGATGCCGAAGAGCAGCATGAAAATGCCGATCACAATTTCAAAATAGGGGTTGTTATAAGCTCCCACACTGAGATTCCGGCTGCTGAAGCCGCCGGTGCCCGCACTGCCGAAGGAGTGGATGCAGGCGTCGAACAGCGGCATCCCGCCCGCCAGCAGCAGCACGATCTCAATGACAGTCATCACCAGGTAGATGCCGTAGAGGATTTTGGCGGTGTCGCTCATGCGGCTCACCAGCTTTCCCACCGCGGGTCCAGGCATCTCCGCCCGCAGCATGTGCATCCCGTGGCCATCCCCGCCCATAGGCAGAATGGCCATGACGAACACCAGAACACCCATGCCGCCCACCCAGTGGGTGAAGCTGCGCCAGAACAGAATGCCCCGGTTCAGCGACTCCACCTCCGTCAGGATGGTGGCCCCCGTGGTGGTGAAGCCGGAGACTGTCTCAAAGAAGCAATCTACAAAGCTCTCTATGGAGCCGGAGATGTAAAAGGGCAGCGCACCGAAGAGGGACACGGCAATCCACGCCAGCGCCACTACCGCCAGGCCGTCCCGTGCGAACAGAGACGCCTGCCGCGGCTTTTTGAAGCTCAGCAATCCTCCGCACAGCACCAGCAGCGCCGCAGGGAGCAGATACGGGACAGGGGATTCCCCATATCCCAGAGCCACCGCCATGGGAAGCAGCAGCAGCGCCGCCTCCACCAGCAGGATACGGCCAATGGCAAAGCCGATCATTCGATAATTCACAGAACTTACCTGCCTTCTCACTCTGCAAGGATATCCCGAAGATCCTCCAGCTGGGTGTCCGTGGTCACTACGATCACATCGTCGTGGAGGTGCAGGACATCATTGCCGGAGGGGATGACGATCTGCCCGTTCTGCCGCACGATACCTGCCAGTAGCAGGCCCCGCTTCAGATTCAGATCCCGCAGGGGCACGCCGGCGAAGGAGATGTCCGGCGTCACGCTGAACTCCAGAGCCTCCACCTTCTCATCCACGATGCGGTGCAGCGTTTTCACCTTGGAGGCGGAGGCGTTCTTCATGGCCCGGATATACTGGGGGATCAGCTCTGTGGTCACCGCACCGGTGGACACCACACTGTCGATCAGGCTCTCGGTGGAGACCAGCTCCAGCAGGGACTTGCGGTTGATCTTCGCCACCACCTTACAGCAGTCGCCGGACTGCTTGGCGGCGCTGAGTGCCATGAGGATGTTGGCCTCGTCCAGGCCCGTGATGGCCACGAAGGCGTCCGTCTGGCTGATTCCCTCCTCGCTGAGGAGCTCGCTGTCCGTCCCGTCTCCCACGATCACCAGCGCGCGGGGCAGTTTCTCGCTCATCTCCACGCACCGCTGCTCGTTTTGGTCGATGATCTTTACGGACATGCCCATCTCCAGCAGCTCAGATGCCAGATAGTAGCACATTTTGCTGGCGCCCACGATCATGACCGAAGAGGCCCGGGCCCGGAATACGCCCAGAAGCCGGAAGAACTTCTCCAGTTCCCGGGGTGCGGCGGTGAGATAGATCTTGTCTCCCGCCCGCAAGGTGAAATCGCCGGAGGGAATGATCGTCTCCCCCTGCCGGGCCACGGCGCAGATCAGCACCCGGACCTTGAAATTCCGGTACAGTTCCGAAAGCCGGGTGCCGTCCAGGGCCGTGTGCTCCGCCACCCGGTACTCCACCAGCTCCAGCCGCCCCTTGGAGAAGGACTCCAGCTTCATGGCGGTGGGGAACCGCAGCACACGGGCGATCTCACGGGCCGTTGCCGCCTCCGGATTGATGGCCATGGACAGCCCCAGCTCACTGCGCATAAACCGCAGCTGGCGGCCGTATTCCGGGCTGCGGATACGGGCGATGGTGTGCTGCACACCCATTTTCTTCGCCACAAGGCACGTGAGGATATTAATCTCGTCGCTGGAGGTAGTGGCGATCAGCAGATCGGCCTGCTCCACATCCGCCTCCTTCTGCACATCGTAGCTGGCGCCGTTGCCGCACACGCCCATCACATCATAGATGTTGATGATGTTCTCAACCAGATGTGGATTTTGGTCGATCACTGTGACCCTGTTCTCCACGGCCAGATGGCGCGTCAGGGCCACGCCCACCTTGCCCGCGCCCACAATGACGATCTTCATGCGGTCCTCCATCCTTTCTTCCGCCGGGACAGGTTCCGTTGGGGATCCTCCGGCGCAATCCTCCCACATTATAGCGGATATATCGGCAAAAGCAAATATCTTTTTCGTCAAATCTCCAAAAAATAGGACGCCGTCTTTCCCCCTGCCTCCCCTTGTGGTATGCTGTTCTGCGGAATATGGGCCCCGCCCGGAGAATAAGGAGACGATGAAATGAGCACCCCTGTCAAACTGCGCCTGTACTGTTCCATCTGTGCCCGGAACGACTTCTACATGGACCGCATCCGGGCCGTTGCCGACGGTCTCGGCCTGGACTACACTCTGGAGAAAATCACAGACGACGATGTGATCGACCGGATGGACCTGCTGATGCCCTGCCTGTACGCCTACTGCCCCGGCTGCCGGGTGCTGAACGAACAGGTGACGAGTGAGCATCCGGAGACCCTCTGCACTCCCGCCCTGGAGATCAATGGAACACTCCGGTTCTGGGGCGTCCCCGCCAGCGACGACGCGCTGCGGCAGGCGCTGTCTTCCTTATAATTAAATAAGGTGCGGCTGCCACGTCCCGGAGAAGGCGGGCGTTCTCCAAAATTTTACTTGACAAACCGGCATAAACCGCATAAAATCAACGTGAAATTATTTTAGTTAAATTATTTTAATTAAAATAATTTCATCATTTTTCGACATAAGGAGTACCAATATGGAATTCGAGCAAGTACGTGATATCATCGTGGAGACCCTGGGCTGCGACGCGGAGCAAGTCACAATGGACGCCTCCCTGGCTGACGATCTGGGTGCTGATTCCCTGGCTTCCGTGGAACTGGTGATGGCTCTGGAAGAGGCCACCGGCATCTCCATTGAGGATAGCGCCCTGGCGGAGATGAAGACCGTCGGCGACGTGATGAACTACCTGAACGCCCACAAGCAGTAATCCCTGCCCCGCCGGCGGGCCCGCGCCCTCCGGCGGGTTCACTTTCCGCTGAGAAAGGAATGCGCTATGACCAACCAAGAGTTTTTTGAGATTGTCGCCTGCTTCGACCGCAGCACCGCTCAGACGATGAAGCTGTCCACGCAGGAGTTCACCATAGAGCTGACCCGTGGCGGCGCGTCTGCGCCTGCGGCCAGCGCACCTGCGGCCGCTCCGGCTGCCGCCGCTGCTCCGGTGCCTGCGCCCCAGAGCAGCTCCTCCTCTATTGACGCGCCTCTGGTGGGCACGTTCTACGCGGCGCCCGCCCCGGACCAGGCCCCCTTTGTCCTGCCCGGCGACCGGGTGTCCAAGGGCCAGACCGTCTGCCTGATCGAGGCTATGAAGATGATGAGCGAAGTTCCCGCTCCCTGTGACTGCGTCATTGAGAGCGTGTGCAAGAGCAACGGCGAGCTGGTGGCCTTCGGCGAGCCGCTGTTCCGTTATCGGCCATGCTGAGGCGGGTATTGATCGCCAACCGGGGAGAGATCGCCCTGCGGGTCCTGCGGGCCTGCCGGGAGCTGGGGATCGAGACGGTGGCCGTATACTCCCAGGCGGACGCGGACGCGCTCCATGTCCAGCTGGCGGGACAGGCGGTGTGCATCGGCCCTGCCCGGGCGGCAGACAGCTATTTGAATCAGGATGCTCTTCTGACGGTGGCCAAAGCCACCGGGTGCGACGGCGTCCATCCCGGCTATGGCTTCCTCTCTGAAAACGCCGACTTTGCAGACGCCTGCGCCGCAGCTGGCCTGACCTTCATCGGCCCCTCCGGCGACGCCATCCGCAAGGCCGGCTCCAAATCTGCCGCGCGGGACCTGATGCGCGCCGCCGGCGTGCCCGTGACCCCCGGCTCCGACGGCCCGGTCGCCTCTGTGGAGGAGGCGCTGACCGCGGCAGAGTCCGTAGGCTATCCTGTGCTGCTGAAGGCGTCCGCCGGCGGCGGCGGGCGGGGCATCCGCCGGTGCGACCGGCCGGAGGATCTGTCCGCGGCCTTTGCGGAGGCCAAGGCAGAGGCCCAGGCCTGCTTCGGCAATGACGAGATGTATCTGGAGAAACTGGTGCTCCGGCCCCGGCACATCGAGTTCCAGGTGCTGGCGGACCGCTACGGCAACGTCATCCATCTGGGGGACCGGGACTGCTCGGTCCAGCGGCGGAACCAGAAGCTCATCGAGGAGGCCCCTGCCCGGTGTTTGACGCCGGAGCTGCGGGAGCGGATGGGCGCCGCCGCCGTAAAGGCGGCCAAAGCCGTTGGCTATGAGAATGCCGGCACAGTGGAGTTCCTGCTGGACCCGGACCGGGAGCATTTCTATTTCATGGAGATGAACACCCGCATCCAGGTAGAGCACGGCGTCACCGAGCTGGTCACCGGTGTGGATCTGGTGCGCCAACAGCTGCGGATTGCCTCCGGCCTGGCGCTGCGCCTGCGGCAGGAGGATGTGACGCTCCAGGGCCATGCCATCGAGTGCCGCATCAACGCCGAAGACCCTGTGCAGGGGTTCCGCCCCTGCCCCGGACGGGTGGATTTCCTCCATTTCCCCGGCGGCCCCGGCGTGCGGGTGGACTCCTGCCTGTACAGCGGGTGCGAGCTGTCTCCTTACTACGACTCTATGGCGGCCAAGATCCTGGCCTACGCCCCCACTCGGATGGAGACCATCCGGCGGATGCGCCGCTGCCTGGAGGAGTTCACTCTGGAGGGCTTCCCCACCAATGCGGAGCTCTCCTATCAGATTCTGTACCATCCGGAGTTCATTCTGGGAGAGTGCACCACTGCCTTCCTGGATGAACACCTGTCGGAGCTGCTGGAATTCAGCCGCAAGCTCAGTGAAAGCGGGGTGGATGCATGAGTGGGATGAACGGCGTCTTCGCCAAGCGCCGGGCGCGCCTGCTGGCCATGAAGGCCATCCGGGACAATCACATTCCCGGCGATAAAGCCATCACCTGTCCCAAGTGCGGGCAGGACAGCGACCGCAAATCCGTGGCGCAGAACCTGTCGGTCTGCCCCAAGTGCGGCTACCATTTCCCCATCGGCGCCTACTATCGACTCAGCACGATTCTGGACCCCGGCTCCTTCCGGGAGCTGTTTGAAAAGCTGCCTGCGGCGGACCCGCTCTCCTTCCCCGGCTACCGGGCCAAGGTGGAGGCCGCCCAGCGCAAGACCGGCCTGACGGAGGCCGTGGTCACCGCCACCGGCACCATCGGGGGCCGCAAATGCGTAGTGGGTGTGCTGGACAGCCGCTTCTTCATGGGCTCCATGAGTGCCGCCGTGGGTGAGAAGATCACCCTGGCCATTGAGTACGCCACCAAGAACCGCCTGCCCCTGATCCTGTTCGCCGCCAGCGGCGGTGCCCGGATGCAGGAGGGCATCCTCTCCCTGATGCAGATGGCCAAGACCAGTGCGGCGCTGGCCCGCTTCTCGGAGAAAGGGCTTTTGTATATTTCCGTCTTTACGGACCCCACCACTGGTGGGGTCACTGCCAGTTTCGCCTCTCTGGGCGATATCATCCTGGCGGAGCCCGGCGCTCTGATCGGCTTTGCCGGTCCCCGGGTCATCCAGCAGACCATCGGCCAGACCCTGCCGGAGGGCTTCCAGCGGGCGGAGTTCCAGGAGGAGCACGGCTTTGTGGACGCGGTGGTGCCGCGCCTTCAGATGCGGGACACCCTGTCCCAGCTGCTGCGGCTCCATGAGAAAGGGGGACGCACATGAGCGAACCGCTGACCGCCGCCCAGCGGGTGGCCATTGCCCGCCACCCCCAGCGGCCCAATATCACAGATTATATTCAGGCGCTGTTCACAGACTTCTTTGAGCAGAAGGGCGACCGCCTCTGCGGCGAGGATGCCGCGATCTTGGGCGGCGTGGCCCTGTACCACGGCCGCCCTGTGACCGTCATCGGCACCCGGAAGGGCAAAACGCTGGAGGAGAACCTCAAGTGCAACTTCGGCATGCCCAATCCGGAAGGGTACCGCAAGGCTCTGCGGCTGATGCGGCAGGCGGAGAAGTTCCGCCGCCCCATCCTCACGTTTATCGACACCTCCGGCGCCTATCCCGGCCTGGAGGCCGAGGCCCACGGCCAGGGCGAGGCCATCGCCCGGAATCTCTATGAGATGAGCCGCCTCACCGTCCCCGTCATCGCCCTCATCACCGGCGAGGGCAACAGCGGCGGCGCGCTGGCGTTGGGCGTTGCCAACCGGGTGCTGATGCTGGAGAACTCTGTGTACGCCATCCTCTCTCCGGAAGGCTTCGCCTCCATTCTGTGGAAGGACTCCGCCAGACATGAGGAAGCCTGTGAGCTGATGAAGCTGACGGCGCCGGACCTGCTGGAGCTGGGCGTCATCGACGGCATCATCCCTGAGCCGGAGGGCGGCGCCCATCTGGCTCCTGCCGCCCACATGCGGCAGGTGGATCGGGCTCTGAGCCGCTGCCTGGCGGAGCTCTCCAAAGAGAGCGGAGCCGCTCTGGCCGCAGGCCGGTATCAAAAATTCAGACGCATGGGCGCAGCACCCCAGAAGGAGGAAGCATGAGCGGAATCAAAATCAGAGGCACCGGCCGGTTCGCCCCTGCGAAAATCGTCACCAACGACGACCTGGCAAAAATCGTGGATACCAGCGACGAGTGGATCACCACCCGCACCGGCATCCAGACCCGCCACCACTGCACCACGGAGACCCACACGGATATGTGCGTGGGCGCCGCCCGGCAGGCGCTGGAAAACGCCGGGATTTCCCCGGAGGACATCGGCGCCTGCGTGGTGGCCACTTTCTCCTCCGACTACCTGTCCCCCTCTGCCGCCTGCATGGTGCAGCGGGGGCTGGGGCTGCCCCACGACGCGGTGTGCTTTGACCTGAATGCCGCATGCAGCGGCTTCCTGTTCGCCATCCACACCATGGAGTGCCTGCTGGCCCAGGCCCCCCGGAAGTACGGCCTGGTGATCGGCGCGGAGATGCTCTCCCGGTTCATCAACTGGGAGGACCGGGGCACCTGCGTCCTCTTCGGAGACGGCGCCGGCGCTGTGGTGGTGGAGTGGCGGGAGGACTATCCCTCCATCCACGCCGTTCTGGGCTGCCACGGCGACCCGGACATGCTGGGCGTCACCGGCGCGGAGAAGCCGGCGCCGGCCCGCATCTTCATGCACGGCCAGCCTACCTTCAAGTTCGCCGTTAAGGCAGTGCCCTACTGCATCGACCAGGTGCTGGAAAAGGCCGTCATGGCCATTGAGGACGTGGACTTCTTCGTCTTCCACCAGGCCAACGCCCGGATCATCGACCTGGCAGCCAAAAAGTACCACATCCCCCCGGAGAAGTACTACAAGAACATCCAGAAATACGGCAACACCTCCGCCGCCAGCATCCCCCTGGTCATCAGTGAGCTCCATGACCTGGGAAAGGTGGGGCCCGGCTCCCGGGTCCTGGTGGTAGGCTTCGGCGGCGGCCTCACCTGGGGCGGCGCCCTGGTGGAGTTCGCCTGACTCCCTGCACGTCAAGCAGGCGCTCTGGACGCAAGCCTGTTACCGGCGAAAACTTCAGCTTTATTTAGGCCGCGCACAGCGGCGAATGGGAGATTTTTATGAAAAAGCTCAATGAAATCCTGGGAACCAAGTACCCCTTTATCCAGGGCGGTATGGCCAACATCGCCACCGGCGAGTTCGCCGCCGCCTGCTCCAACGCCGGGGCCCTGGGCATGATCGCCACCGGCGGCTGGGACGGCGACCGTCTCCGCCAGGAGATCCGCCGGGCCAAGGAGCTGACGGACAAGCCCTTCGGCGTCAATCTGATGCTGATGAGCCCCTATGCCGACGACATCGCCCAGATCATTCTGGAAGAGGGCGTGAAAGTGGTCACCACCGGCGCCGGCAATCCCGGCAAGTACATTCCCGCCTGGAAGGAAAAGGGCATCAAGGTGATGCCCGTAGTGGCGGCGGCGGTTCTGGCCAAGCGGCTGGAGCGCTATGGCGTGGACGCCATCATCGCCGAGGGCACGGAGTCCGGCGGCCACGTGGGCGAGATGACCACCATGGCCCTGGTGCCCCAGGTCATCGATGCGGTAAGCGTTCCCGTGGTGGCGGCCGGCGGCATCGCGGACGGCCGTCAGGCGGCTGCGGCCTTTGCCCTGGGTGCCTGCGGCATCCAGGTGGGCACCTGTTTGCTTGCCAGCGAGGAGTGCCCCATCCACCCCAATTACAAGCAGGCTGTGCTGAAGGCCAAGGACAGTGATACGGTGGTCACCGGCCGCTCCATCGGCGGCCCGGTCCGAATCCTGAAGAACAAGATGGCCCGGGAGTATCTGGCCCTGGAGAAGCGCGGCGCCTCTCTGGAGGAGCTGGAGAAGGTCACCCTGGGCGGCCTGCGCCGGGCCGTGCTGGAGGGCGATGTGGAAATGGGCAGCGTCATGAGCGGCCAGGTGGCTGGTATGCTCCACGAGATCCGGCCCGTGGCCGAGATTTTCCGTGACCTGTATGAGAGCGGTATCGCACGGGCGAAGGCCACCGCCGCAGAATGGAGCGACGCAGAATGAAACTGGGCTTTTTGTACGCCGGTCAGGGCAGCCAGCATGCCGGCATGGGCGCCGATCTGTACGAGGCGTTTTCCGCTTTCCGGGCTGTTTACGACCATGCGGAAGTGGATTTTGACCTGAAGAAGGTCACCTTTGAGGACCCGGACGGCATCATCAACCAGACCCGCTACACCCAGCCCTGCATGGTGGCCTTTGCCGCCGGTATGACGGCGGTGCTGCGGGAGAAGGGCATCACCCCCGCTGTGGCGGCGGGCCTCTCCCTGGGTGAGTACTCTGCCCTTCACGCCGCCGGTGTGTTCGACGCCGCCACAGCTATCCGTCTGGTGGCTTTCCGGGGCAAGGCCATGGAGGAGGCGGCTGCCGGCCGGGAGAGCGCCATGATGGCCGTCCTGAATCTGGACCGCAGCCCCCTGCAGGATGCCTGCGACGCGGCCTCTGACCTGGGGTGCGTGGTAATCGCCAACTACAACTGTCCCGGCCAGCTGGTCATCGGCGGTGAGAAGGCCGCTGTGGAGAAGGCCGCCGCCATTGCCAAGGAGAAGGGCGCCCGCCGGTGCCTGCCCCTGAAGGTCAGCGGCCCCTTCCACACCCCCCTGATGGCCCCTGCCGGGAATGCCCTGCGGGAATACTTCCAGGGCGTGGCGTTTGCGGATCCCCAGATCCCCGTGATCTTCAACTGCCTGGGGGATGTGAAGGATGACAGCACCCCCATCCAGGAGCTGTTGGTGAAGCAGGTGCAGAGCAGCGTGTTCATGGAGGACTCCATCCGGAAGATGGCAGACATGGGCGTGGACGCCATCGTGGAGATCGGCCCGGGCAAAGCCCTCAGCGGTTTTGTGAAAAAGACCGTTCCCGGCATACCGGTCTGCGCGGTGGAGACCGCAGCGGATGTGGAGAACCTGCCCGACACGCTGGAACAACTGATAAAGGAGAAGGCATGATGAATTTTGCTGGAAAGACCGCCGTGGTCACCGGCGGCAGCCGGGGCATCGGCCGGGCCATCTGCGAGGAGCTGGCCCGGGGCGGCGCCAATGTGGTGCTGTGCTACGCCGGCCGGGCGGAAGCTGCCCAGGAGACCGTGACCGCTTGCGAGGACCTGGGTGCCAAGGCCCTGGCCGTGCAGTGCAACGTGGCGGACGAGGCCCAGGTGAAGGCCCTGATGGATGCCGCTGTGAAGGAATTCGGCCGGATCGACATTCTGGTGAACAATGCCGGCGTCACCCGGGACGGCCTTGTGATGATGATGAAGGAGGCCGACTTCGACGCGGTGATCGACACCAACCTGAAAGGCACCTTCCTGTGCATGAAGGCCGTGTCCCGAATCATGATGAAGCAGCGGTACGGCCGGATCGTGAACCTCTCCAGCGTGGTGGGCCTCCGGGGCAACGCCGGCCAGGTGAACTACGCCGCCAGCAAGGCGGGTGTGGTAGGCATGACCAAGTCCCTGGCCAAGGAGCTGGCCTCCCGGGGCGTGACGGTCAACGCCGTGGCCCCCGGCTTCATTGAGACGGACATGACCGCTGCCATGCCCCAGGCCGCCAAGGACGCCATGATGCCCACCATCCCTATGCAGCGGCTGGGTGCACCGGAGGATGTGGCAAAGGCCGTGGCCTTCCTGGCCAGCGACGAGGCCGCCTATGTCACCGGCCAGGTCCTGGCCGTCGACGGGGGCATGGCGATGTGAAGCATTCAAGGGGGACAGTGTCCCCCTTGGACGCTCCGCCGGTATGCCACCGGCTCCGCTGAACCCCCATCACCAGTCTGCACCCCAAGGGCACTTCCGCGCCGCTTTCAGCGGCTTGGGTCAAAGTATTTTCGGCAGGTACAGAAGGTGAATTGCCCCGCAGGGGCAAGAGAAGCCGCCCTGGGGTGCGCCCTGCCGAAAATGATTGGAATTTCTTGATCTGCCTCTGGCAGATCAACCGGGGAACCCCGAATGGATTTCCCCAGCCCCCTTCCTTTTGCGGGGCCTTTTGGAACACCTTTTCCGGGTGCTCCCAACTCTATCTACAGGAGGTATACTATGGAACGACGGAGAGTCGTGATCACCGGCCTGGGGGCCGTGACCCCCATTGGCCTTACCGCGGCAGAGAGCTGGCAGGCTGTGAAGGACGGTGTGTGCGGCATCGCTCCCATCACCCAATTCGATCCCACCGATCTGAAGGTCCATCTGGCCGCGGAGGTCAAGGGCTTCGTGCCGGAGAACTACATGAGCAAGCCAGAGGCCAAGCGGATGGGCCGCTTCACCCAGATGGCCGTCGTCTCCGCCAAGGAGGCACTGGACGGTGCTGGCTTCACGTTGGATGAAGCGGAGGCGGATCGCTGCGGCGTCATTGTCTCCAGCGGCATCGGCGGCCTCTCCATCACGGAGGCAGAGCACGACAAGGGCAAGGAGAAGGGCTGGGACCGGGTCTCTCCCTTCTATATCCCCACTGGCATCTGCAACATGGCCGCCGGCCAGATCGCCATCCACACCGGCTTCCGGGGCATGTGCTCCTGTCCGGTGACCGCCTGTACCGGCGGCACCAATGCCGTAGGCGATGCCTTCCACTATATCCGGGACGGTTATGCTGATGTGATGCTCTGCGGCGGCACGGAGTCCGCTGTGACGCCTCTGGCCATCGGCGCCTTCACCTCCATGAAGGCCCTGACCCAGAATCCCGATCCCAAGCGGGCTTCCATCCCCTTTGACGCGGAGCGCAGCGGCTTCGTGCTGGGCGAGGGTGCGGCCATCCTCCTGCTGGAGGAGCTGGAGCACGCCAAGGCCCGGGGCGCCCGAATCCTTGCGGAGGTCGTAGGCTACGG
>NZ_CAKVVF010000054.1:0-13897 GCF_934833455.1 Oscillibacter sp. KLE 1728 | reverse complement strand
CCATCAACCACACCCACAAAAACGTGATGACCGTGGGCATTCCCCTGTTTGACGCCAACGGGGAGCTGAAATACGCCGTCTGCTTCAACACCGTGTCCATGGAGCAGATCAACTCCATCCAACGGAACTACCGCCGGATGCAGGATTCCCTGCAGCACTACTCCCAGGAGATCGCGGAGCTGCGGACCCGGGCCACCTCCACCAATCTGCTGTTCAAAAGCGCCCCCATGCAGCGGCTGTGGACGCTGATGCAGAACACTGCCAACACCCGGGCCAACATCCTCATCACCGGAGAGACCGGCGTGGGTAAAAGCGCCATCGCCAAGGCCATCCACAAGATGAGCAACCGTGCAAACGGGCCCTTTATCGAGGTAAACTGCGCGGTGCTCCATGAAAATCTCATTGAGTCAGAGCTGTTCGGCTATGAGAAGGGCGCCTTCACCGGGGCCTCCTCCTCCGGCAAGATCGGCAAGATCGAGCTGGCCAACCACGGCACGCTGTTCCTGGATGAGATCGGCGAGCTGCCCGCCCATATCCAGTCCAAGCTCCTGCAGCTGATTCAGGAGAAGACCATTGAGCGCCTCTCCGGCACCCAGAAGATCGAGCTGGACTTCCGGCTGATCGTTGCCACCAACCGCAATCTGGAGGAGGCGGTGCAGCGCGGTCTGTTCCGGTCCGATCTCTTCTACCGGCTGAACGTCATCCGCATCCACATCCCCCCCCTGCGGCAGCGGAAGGAGGACATCGTCCCCATGGCCCACCAGTTCCTGGCCCGCTTCTGCGGGGAGTACAACAAGTCCCTCACCTGCAGCCCCCGCTTTCTGGCTTTTCTGGAGCAGTACGATTGGCCCGGCAACGTGCGCCAGCTGGAGAACCTGATGGAGCGGCTGGTAATCACTGCCCAGGACCCCATTCTGGACATTCCTGCCCTGCCGCTGGAGTACACCGCCGACGCGTCGGCCCCTGCGGAGCTGCTTCCCGGCGGCACGCTAGCGGAGCGGATGGACGCCTACGAGGCCCAAATCATCCGGGATTCCTACCAGCGGTGCGGCACCACAGTGGCCGTGGCCCGGGAGCTGGGCATCTCCCAGGCCACAGCAGCCCGCAAGATTGCCAAATACGTGACCGCCCGGGCGTGAGAGGAGGTTCCGGTCCATGAGTTTGATCCATCTCAGCACAGAGCTTCGGCAGGAGCTGAAGCTCACCCCCCAGCTCCTGCAGTCCATGGAGCTTCTGCAGATGAACTCCCAGGAGCTGCTGGACTATCTGAACCAGGTCAGCGAAGAAAACCCTCTGGTGGAGCAGACTGATCTGTCCTCCCTCCACAAAGCCTATGAGGCCCTGCGGCAGAAGGTCCACTGGATCAATGGCGGCCTGCCGGAGGACGGCCACGGCGCCATGCCGGACCGGGGCGCCGCGGACCGGGAGACGGAGAGCCTCTCCGCCTTCCTTTGCGACCAGCTGGAGCGCCGGCGCCTGCCCAAGCCCCTGCTGGCCCTGACCCGGTATCTGGCAGAGCTGGTGGACGAGGAGGGCCGCCTCAGCCAGGAGGACCTGGACGGCGTGGCAGATCTGAAGATCCCCCAGGCCCTGACCCAGCAAGCGCTGGAGACCCTCCAGAGCCTGGACCCCGCCGGCGTGGGCGCCCGGTCCCTGTCGGAGTGCCTGCTGCTGCAGCTGGCCCGGCAGGATGCTCCCTCCCCCCTGGATATGGAGATCGTCCGCCGCTTCCTGCCGGACTTGGGCAAGAAGCATTACAGCCTCATTGCCCGGGAACTCCATACCACGCCAGAGGAGGTCCGGGCGGCGGAAAAGCGGATCTCTGCCCTGGATCCCTGCCCCGGCCGCTCCTTCCAGCCGGCGGAGCCCACACTCTATGTCCGGCCGGATCTGTTCATCGCGGAACTGGACGGAAAGCTCCAGGTGATCCTGAACGATTACTACCTTCCCCGGGTGTCCATCAGCCAGTACTATGTGCGGCTTCTGAAGGAATCCGACGAGCCGGAGACCCGGGCCTATCTCCAGCAAAAGATGCAGCAGGCCAAGTGGCTGCTGAACAGCCTGGAGCGCCGGGGCAGCACCCTCCGCCAGTGCGCGGAGGCGATCCTGGAGACCCAGCGGGCCTTTTTTGCCGGCCAGACCACAGAGCTGGTCCCCATGACCATGGTGACACTGGCGGAGCGACTCCACCTCCATCCCTCCACCGTCTCCCGGGCCACTCGGGAGAAATACCTCCAGTGCCGGCAGGGGACGTACCCCCTCCGCTATTTCTTCAGCCGCGCTCTGGGGGAGCAGGGTCCCTCCCAGCAGACGGTGAAGCTGCGGCTGCTGGAGCTGATCCGGCAGGAGGACCACAGCCGCCCGCTCAGTGACCAGAAGCTGGCGGAGCTGCTGGCGGAGCAGGGCATCCGCATCGCCCGCCGCACGGTGGCCAAGTATCGGACGGAGCTCCGCCTGGGCTCCGCCGCCGCCCGAAAGCGGGACTGAGGGCCTACTGGCCCGCAGAGGCCCGCAGGATAGAAACGGAAGCCCCGGACGGAGTTTCGTCCGGGGCTTCCGTGTTTTTCCGATTTACAGGGTCCGCAGGACCTCTTCATATCCCGGCACCGCATCCGCCGCGCCGGGCCGGGACACCGCCAGGGCGCTGGCCGCCGCGGCCAGGGACAGTGCCTCTTCCAGTGTGCCGCCCTCCAGCGCCCGGCGCAGGAAGTAGCCGGTGAAGGTGTCTCCCGCCGCAGTGGTGTCCACCACCGCCGTTTTCCGGGCTGGGCCCCAGGCCCGCCAGCCCCCTCGCGCTGCAGCAGCGCCCTGTTCTCCCAAGGTCAGCACCACAGTGGTCTCCGGGTACCGCGCCGCCAGCGTGTCCAGAATCGCCTCCGGCGCCTCCGTTCCCGCCAGAAAGGCGCCCTCCACCTCGTTCACCAACAGCCAGGACAGCGCCTCCAGCGGCAGGCCCACCAGCTTCTCATTGGCGGGAGCCGCGTTCATGGCCGTCCGCATCCCCCGGCGGGCCGCCTGGTGGATGATTTCCTCCACGCAGCTGGTCTCATTCTGCAGCAGCACCGTGTCCCCGGCTGAGAACTGATCCAGCACCGCCGTCACAAAGTCCGGGGTCAGGCGGCCGTTGGCCCCGTCGTGGAGCAGGATGCTGTTCTGGCCGGTGCTGTCCACCTGGATGATGGCGTGGCCGGTGCTGCCTGTGGTCTCCTCCACAAACCGGGTGTGGACGCCTGCCCGGTCCAGCGTCTCCTTCAGAAAATGCCCCTCCGGCCCGATGAGGCCCGCGTGCCAGGTCTCCACCCCGGCCCGAGCCAGAGCCACGGACTGGTTCAGCCCCTTGCCGCCGCACTGGATCTGCAGGGACTGGGCGCTCATGGTCTCTCCGGGCTGGACGAAGTGGTCCACCCGGTAGACGTAGTCGATATTCAGGGACCCGAAGTTGACAACGCGCATGTCCTTCTCCTCCCTCATGCCATAAAGGTGGTGAGCAGCTCTTCCAGGGCCCGGCGGCTGTCCACATCCACGCAGATGGAGACGCCGGGAGCCTCGATGGGATGCTCCCGCAGATCCGCCACCACCATGCCCCGGCAGAAGCTGCCGCCGCACTCCACCCGGGCGGGGATGGTCCGCACCGTCACCACACTGGGATCCACCGCCGCCAGCATGGCCAGCGGGTCGTGGACCGGGCAGTGGTCCAGACAGTTGTTTTGCAGTCGGTTGAACCGGAAGTAGAAGGGCAGTGCCTGCTTCAGATAGTCCACAATGGGCCGGTTCTCCGGCGCGGCGTACTTGTCCAGGATCGCCACATGGTCCGTGGTCAGCCGCACCTTCTGGGTCACATCCAGCCCCACCATGGTCAGGTCAAAGCCCGCCTGGAACACCCGGTCCGCCGCCTCCGGGTCCCCTGCGATGTTGGCCTCCGCTACCGGGGACACGTTTCCCGGCGCGTGGAACGTGCCGCCCATGAACACCACCCGTTTCAACAGCCGGGGCAGATCCGGCTCTATCTCCAGAGCCTTTGCCAGATTCGTCATTCGGGCCAGCGTCACCAAGGTCAGCTCGCCGGGGTGCTCTCGGGCCATTCGGGCGATGAACGCCCAGGCCGGTTCCTCCAGCGGCTGCTGGGGCGAAGGCGGCAGCTCCACCCCGCCGATGCCGTTGGGCCCGTGGATGTGGGGATCCGGCCCCTTCCAGTTCCCCGCCAGCGGCTCCGTGGCTCCAACCGCCACCGGTACCTCATAAGGCGCACCGGCCAGTCGGATCAGCCGCAGACTGTTTTCCGCCGCCTGCCGGGCTGTGGTGTTGCCGAAGCCGGTGGTGACGCCCATCACCCGGACGTCCGGCCGCTTCAGGGCAAACAGAATGGCGATGGAATCATCAATGCCGGTGTCGGCGTCGATCAGGATCTGCTTCAGCATATTCCTTCCTCCCTGTTTATGTAGTCTCTCCGCCGTCTTTGGCGGCGGCAATCCGGACCCCCAGACCGTTGACCTCCACACTCTCGTCCGCCGGGACCAGCAGGTAGCGCCGTCCGTCGATGACCCGGGCCTCCACCAGATAGCTCCGCTCCGGGTCCACCTGGATAGTGGCGTCGGCGGTCTTGACCGCGAAGTGCTTGGCGTCGATCAGGTTGGCCGGGGTCAGCGCCCCCTCGCCAAAGGACTGGCCGCAGGCGGTTTGGAACGCCTCCACCCGCTCCTCCGGCACGCCGCAGTTCCGCAGCACGCCGCTCACCTCGCCTGCGGTGACAGCCAGCGGCTCCGGGTCCCGGCTCTCCTTGTGTTCCTGGATCCGCTGGCGCAGGTAGTCGTGGACAGACTGCACCACCTCCATGCTGCACGCCCCCTCCAGAGTGCCGCACAGGGCGGACTGAAAGGTCTCCCGCTGCTCGGCGGCGGACATGGGCGGCTCTGTGCGGAACACTGCGTCAATGAACTCCTGATGGAGCTCGTCCGGCTTCCGGCTGTAAAACAGGGCGTTGTAAAGGTTGGCCGTCCGGTCATCAAAGGCCGGGAACAAAAAGCCAAGCTCCGGCTGGCCCACGATCTGCTTCTCCATAGAGATGTGGAACTCGTTCTCCCCATGGAAGTATCCCAGCTCCGGCGTCCCATCCTTCACCGGGCAGACGCAGCAGACGAAGTAGCGGAACACCTCTTCGCAGGCATCCCGGTCTACCTCGCCGTCCTTGCCCCGGTGGGGCACATCATAGGCGTCGGCCCCCAGCAGGATCAGATAGTTGTTCTCCCCCATGTCCAGGGAGCCGATGACCTGCTGGTAAAAGGCATCCCGGGCCTCCGCGTCCTTCAGCTCGGACGTCCGCAGGGCGGAGAGCAGGCGGTGCTCCTCGCTGTCCGCCACCTGCTGGGTGGAAAACACGATGTCAATCAGGTTCCGGCCCAGGGTGCCGGACAGGGCCTTTTTCAGCAGGCCCAGGTATTTTTCCGCCTCCTCCTGGGGCATGAGGCCCAGGGACTGGTCGATATAGGCGATGATCTCGCGGCTGCTGTTCACATAGCAGCCGTAAACACGGCTGATGGCGCTCTTCTCCGGCCGGAACCGGCGGCGCAGCTCACCCAGCTCTCTTTGGTTCATGGGGGACACCTCGCTCGTTCAAATTGATCCCAGCGGGACCGCAGTCCTGCCGGGTCTCTATCTTAGCACATCTCCGCCGTCTTGTCACGCCGAAAGGGGCGGACAGGAAAAACGGCGGGAACCGCAGTCCCCGCCGTTTCAGGTTTCAAATGCGCTCCAAAGGATGTCCGCTTACTGGGCAGCCATCTTCCGGGCCCTGGCCTCAGCCTTGTTCCGGAACACGTCGATGGTGACCGCCAGAATGATGACGGCGCCGATGACGATGTACTGAATGTCGTTGGAGGCGCCCATCAGGTTCAGGCCGTTGCGGATGACCGCCATCAGCAGGGCGCCGATCAGGGTGCCCCAGATGGTGCCCTTGCCGCCGGTGAAGGAGGCGCCACCGATGATGCAGGCCGCGATGGCATCAGTATCATAGGTGGAGCCGGCATTGCCGTTGGCAGAAGCCAGACGACCCACGGACACCACGCCCGCCATGCCGGCCATGAAGCCGGACAGGGAGTAGACGAAGGTCAGCACGTTCTTGGAGGGGATACCGGAGAGGCGCGCCGCCTCGGGGTTGCCGCCCACGCAGTAGATCTGGCGGCCCAGGGCGGACCGGGTCAGGAACACGTGGAAGATGCCGAACACGATCAGCACCAGGATGAAGCTGAAGGGGATGCCGGGGAAGGTCTCGGTCTTGAAAAGGGAGCCGCCGCCGATCCACATCAGGTTGTCCACGCCGGTGTTGGTAAAGGCAATGGATTTCGACCCTGTAATCACCAGGGCCAGGCCCCACAGCACGTTCTTCATGCCCATGGTGGACACGAAGGGATGGGGCAGGTCCAAACGGGTCAGCAGAATGCCGTTGACAAAGCCGGCAAACGTGCTCACCGCCAGGCCGGCGATGATCAGCAGCGGCATGCTGGTGATGCCGAAGTTCTGGACCAGCACGCCGATGGTGCAGGTGCACAGCACGCAGTTGGAACCCACGGACAGGTCGATGCCGGCCGTAATCAGGGCGCACAGCATGCCGGAGGCGATCAGGCAGTTGATGGAAGCCTGCTTGAAGATGTTCATGATATTGCTGATCCGCGGGAACTTATCGGGCATCATCACGCAGAAAATGAGAACCAGCAGCGCCAGCGCCATCAGGGTGCCGAGCTTTTGCAAAAGCTCTTTTCCGGAATTCTTCTTTTTCATATCAGTCTAATTCTCCTCCCCAGGCCGCTTTCATGATATCCTCAGAGTTGAAGTGCGGGGTATCACGGTCGATATTGGCCATGACCCGGCCGCCCCGCATGACCACCACGTGGTCACTCATGGCCAGGATCTCCGGAAGCTCGGAGGAGACCATGATCACACACTTGCCGGCCTTGACCAGGTCATTCATGACATGGTAGACCTCGATCTTGGCGCCCACGTCGATGCCGCGGGTGGGCTCGTCGAAAATGAAGATGTCCGCGTCGGTGTTGACCCACTTGCCGATAACCACCTTCTGCTGGTTGCCGCCGGAGAGCTGGGCCGTCACCTCGTCCAGGGACGGAGTCTTGATCCGCAGGGACTCCACATTGTCCTGGCCGGACTTCTCAATCTTCCCCTTGTTCAGGAAGGGGCCGTTGGAGAAGCCCTTCATATTGGCCAGAATGAGGTTGGTCCGCACGTCCAGGGACAGCACCAGACCCTGGCCCTTGCGGTCCTCGGTCAGGAAGGCAATCTTCTTCTTGATGGCGTCCTTGGGCGTCCGGATATGTACCTTCTCCCCCTTGACGTAGATCTCGCCGCTGTCCAACCTGTCGGCGCCGAAGATGGCCCGCATGGTCTCCGTCCGCCCGGCGCCCACCAGGCCGGCAAAGCCGGTGATCTGGCCGCCGTAGGCCTTGAAGCTCACGTCATGGAGGACGCCGGCCTCGTTGAGGTTCCTGGCCTCCAGCCACACGTCGCCCTTGACGCCGAACTCCTTGGGATACAGGTTGTCCAGCGTCCGGCCCACCATGGCGTTGATCAGGGAGTCCTCCGTCATGTCACCGATGTCCTGGGTGACGATATGTTCGCCGTCCCGCATGACGGTGACCCGGTCGCAGAGCTCGAACAGCTCTTCCAATTTATGAGAGACGAACAGGATGGCCACGCCCTTGGCCTTCAGGCCCCGGACCGTCTCCATCAGCTGGTTGATCTCCTCCTTGCCCAGGGAGGAAGTCGGCTCGTCCATGATAATCAGCTTGGCGTCCAGCGACACAGCCTTGGCGATCTCCACCATCTGCTGCTGGCCGGTACCCAGCTTGCCGCATTCCATTTTAACATCAATTTCGGGATGGCCCAGCGTGGTCAGGGCCTGCTTGGCTTCCTCGTACATTCTGGGGTAGTCCAGAAGGCCGTTTTTCTTGACAGCGCGTCCCATGAAAACGTTATCCGTGACAGACAGCTGCTTGACGATGTTCAGCTCCTGGTACACGCAGGCAATGCCCGCCTCGCGGGACTGGACGGGGTTGTGGAAGACGACCTTCTGGCCGTCCACGTAGATCTCCCCCTCCTCAGGAGTGTGAACGCCGGTGAGCACCTTAATCAAGGTGGACTTGCCGGCGCCATTTTCGCCGATCAGGCCGTGGATCTCTCCCGGCCGGATGCCAATAGACATATTTTTCAATGCGACGACACCAGGAAAACGTTTGGTAATGTTCTTCAACTCGACAACATACTCGCTCATGGGATTACCTCGTTTCTGTTTCCTGATTTCAGCGGTCCCCGCCGGCCGCGGGGAGGTGCGGAACGGGAATATGGCGGCAGGACCACTGCCGCCATATTCCATTCATTCAGATGTGAGATCTGAGGGGCACAGGCTGATCAGCCCTGCATGGCAGCCAGGCTATCCAGGTACTCCTGGCCGTTCTCAGCGGTGACCACGGTGACGGGAGCGTTGATGACCTCTTCCACGGTCTCGCCCTTGATGGCCTTCAGCGCGGCCTCCACGGCCTGGTAGCCCATCTCATAGGGCTGCTGGGCAACGGTGGCCTTCACCATCTCGCCGGCCAGGATCAGATCCACGGCGGAGGCGTTGCCGTCGAAGCCGACGATAATCATGTCGTCCACGCCGGCGGACTTGCAGGCGTTCATGGCGCCGATAGCGGTATCGTCATTGTGGCAGAGCACGATGTCGATCTGGTCGGGATAAGCGTTCAGCAGGTCCTCCATGGTCTTGGTGGCGCCGTCGGTGGTGTTCTGGCCGGACAGAGCGTCCAGAACGGTGACGCCGGCCTCGTCGCAGGCGGCCTGATAGCCCTCGCGGCGCATATTGGAGGTGTTGTCGCCCTCCTGGCCATAGATGATGACGGCGTTGGCGCCCTCACCGGCCTGTTCAGCGGCCCACAGGCCGCCTTCCTTCGCGGCGTCCACGTTGGAGGTGCCCACGAAGCTGGTCTGACCCTCGATGCCCACATTGGTATCGACGGACAGAACGGGGATGCTGCCGATGGCGCTGGCAAGCGCACCGGAAGCGGCGCCGGCGTCATTGGGAGCGACGATGATGGCATCGCAGCCTGCGCCGATCTGCTGCTCAATCATAGAAACCTGCTGCTCGATCTCGCTCTCAGCGCCGGGGCCCACCACGTTGACGGTAACGCCCAGGTCAGCGGCAGCGGCATCGCAGCCGGCCTTCACATAGCCCCAGTACTCGGAGGCCAGGGTCTTCAGGACCACAGCGATCTCCACATCGCTGGCAGTGGCGGTATCGCCGCCGTTCTCCTCGGTAGCAGTGTCATCGGTGCTGGTGTCTTCGTTGGCGGTATCTCCGCCGCCGCAGGCCACCAGAGACAGGGACATCACCAGTGCGAGGAGAAGTGCAAAAAACTTTTTCATCTTACTTCTTTTCTCCTTCTTAATTGGTTTCCTCTCACATTCAGGCAGAAATGGATCTGAACTGCGGGAGTAAGAAGATTTTAACATGGTGTGCTTATACAGTCAACGTGTTAACGTAAAAAACAGCTATTATTACAATTTTGCGGAACTTTTTTGCACAATATGCAGAAAATTTTTTATCAGCTAATCATTTACTTGACAGCGTCGGCTTTTTATCAGGCGCCCGGCGGCGTCCAGTTTGCGCAAATTTTTCGCAAATCTGCCGCACAGCCTCTCTATCCCCCAAAAACCGCTCCCCTGGGTGTCGCCGCAGGAGCGCCCGTCCTACATTATATAATATAAGGAGGTGCGGGGATGCCTGTTCCGCACAAAAAACGCCCTCCCGGCTTGGGAGGGCGTTCGGACCATGTATTCTCAGACGGAGATGATTTTCCAGGCGCACCAGAGCAGGAGCAGCGCCATAACGGCGTTGACAAATTTGTAATACCGGCTGTACAGCGGGTACAGCAGCGCGCCCAGCGTGGCCCAGATCAGGTTTCCGGTGGCGGCGCAGGCAGCCATGATGACAGAGAAGCACAGCACGGCTGGCGCCGTATACCCATGGGGCAGGATATAACCGGAATAGGCGGCGATCCCCAGCATCAGGATGTGAACGTTCAGGAATTGCAGGAGGAAGCCGTTCACATAGGACAGCGGCTTGCCGGAGGGGCCGTCCTCCTTCTTGGCGCCGGGGCTGCGCATCAGCGTGCGGTAGGCCAGATAGAGGATATAGGCCGCGCCCACATACTTGGCCACGGGGACAATCTGCGGCACCAGCTCTCCCAGCCAGGCACAGCCGAAGCCGCACAGCAGCATAACGGTGATCAATCCCGCCCAGATCCCAAAAATCAGCGGCCAGCACTTCCGGATGCCGTACCGGCTGGTGCTGCTGAACAGCAGAATGTTGTTGGGCCCCGGGGAAAAGGTGGTTGCACAGGCATACGCCGCCAGTTGTAAATAGACTGCTGTCATGGGAACTGCCCCTTTCTCTTTATCAGATACTGTCCCGCCGCGGCGTCAGCTGAAGACGCCGGCCTTGCACAGCTCGATGAACTGCTTGGCCACCCGGGCGCTGCGTCCGCCGGAGCGGACCGCGAATGCCTCACTGCGGACCGCCAGCTGTCTGGGGTCCAGCTCCACCCCGTACTGCTTGGCCAGCTCCTCCACAATGTGGAGATACCGCTCCCGGTCGGGGCTGCCGAAGGTGATGGTCAGCCCAAACCGGGCGGACAGGCTCATCAGCTCCTGGCGGGTGTCGCTCTCGTGGATGTCGTCGCCCTCCCGGTCGGTGAGGGTCTCCTTAATCAGGTGGCGGCGGTTGCTGGTGGCGTAGACGGCGATGTTGCCGGCCCGGCCGCCCACGCTGCCCTCCAGGATCGCCTTGAGGGCGGCGAAGTTGTCGTCATTGGCGGTGAAGCTCAGATCATCGATGAAGAGGATGAACTTCAGCGGATTGGACGCCAGGGCGTCCATCAGGTCCGGGATCTGATAGAGCTGGTTCTTCTTGACCTCCACCAGCCGCAGCCCCTGGTCCGCGAAGGCGTTGGCGATGGCCTTGATGGCGCTGGACTTGCCGGTGCCCGCGTCACCATACAGCAGCACGTTGTTGGCGGGCTTTCCCTCCAGCAGGGCCCGGGTGTTGGCGATGACCTTCTCCCGCTCCCGCTCATAGCCAGGCAGCTCCTCCAGCCTCTGGGGATCCGGGTGCTTCACCGGCGCCAGTTGCCCCTCCTCCACCGTGAACACGTGGTACCGGGCGAAGATGCCGTAGCCCTTCACCCCCACCTCCTCCATCCGGCGGAGGTATTCCCGGGTGATATCGGTGGGAGACACGACCCAGCCCACCAGAAATTCCGGAGGCTCCCGCAGACCCGCCGTCAGGTCCTCCAGCTGCAGCTGGGAGAGCTGGTCGAAGAAGGCCAGCTCCCGCCGCAGGCTTTCCTGAAGGACGGAGCTCCTGCCCACCGCCTGCCCCCGGATGCAGACGTTCTCGCTCTCCAGCACCGCCTCCCGCAGATAGCAGGACCAGCTGTCGCTGGACTGGAAGAGGGCGGCTTCAAATCCGGCGCAGGCGGCGGAGAAATCGCCGCTGTCCCCCCGCACCCGGGCGGAGAGCATCTCGCCGCAGGCGGCCACCACCGGGTCCTGCAGCAGCCGGCGGAACACCACAAGGCCCGTCAGCCGCCGGTACATCTCTTGTACGTGCATGTTGCATTCCTCCCGATCTCAGGCCTTCAGCGGAGGACCGCGCCCTCGTCGGCGCTGGTGACCATCCGGGCGTAACGGCCCAGCCAGCCGGTGGTGATGTTGGGGGCAGGCTGGACATAGGCGGCCTTCCGGGCGGCCAGCTCTTCCTCAGATACCTGCAACATGATGGAGGCATTGGGAATGTCGATGGCGATGGCGTCGCCCTCCTGCACCAGGCCGATGGGACCGCCGGAAGCGGCCTCCGGGCTGACGTGGCCGATGGACGCGCCCCGGCTGGCGCCGGAGAACCGGCCGTCGGTGATAAGGGCCACGGTTTTGTCCAGACCCATGCCCGCGAGAGCGGAAGTGGGATTCAGCATCTCCCGCATACCGGGGCCGCCCTTGGGGCCCTCGTACCGGATCACCACCACGTCGCCGGGGACGATCTTACCGGCGTAGATGGCGGCGATGGCGTCCTCCTCGCTGTCAAACACCCGGGCGGGACCGGTGTGGGTCAGCATCTCCGGGGCCACGGCGCTGCGCTTCACCACGCAGCCGTGGGGGGCCAGATTGCCCCAGAGGATCTGCAGTCCGCCGGTGGGGGAGTAGGGATCCTCGATGGGCCGGATGGCGTTGTGGTTGAGGTTCTGGACCCCCTGAATGTTCTCGCCCACGGTCTTGCCGGTGACGGTCAGGCAGTCCAGATCCAGAAGGCCGCGCTTGGCCAGCTCCGCCTGGACAGCAGGGATGCCGCCGGCCGCGTACAGGTCCGGCATGTGGGTGGGGCCCGCAGGGGCCAGGTGGCACAGGTTGGGGGTCTTCTCGCTGATCTCGTTGAACAGGGCCAGGTCCACCGGGCAGCCCGCCTCCTGGGCGATGGCCAGCAGGTGCAGCACCGTGTTGGTGGAGCAGCCCAGGGCCATGTCGCAGGTCAGGGCGTTGCGGATGCTGCGGGCGTTGATGATGTCCCGTGCGCAGATGTTCCGGCGGACCATCTCCATGATGGCGGCGCCGGCCCGGCGGCCCAGCTGCAGCCGCTTGCTGTACACCGCGGGGATGGTGCCGTTGCCCGGCAGGCCGATGCCGATGGCCTCGCACAGGCAGTTCATGGAGTTGGCGGTGTACATGCCGGAGCAGCTGCCGCAGCCGGGACAGCAGTTCTGGGTGCAGTCCTCCAGCTGCTCGGCGGAGATCATGCCTGCCTTGTAGGAGCCCACAGCCTCGAACATCTTGGAGAGGCTGACCTCCTGGCCGTCGTAGGTGCCGGCCAGCATGGGGCCGCCGCTGCACACCACGGCGGGCACGTTCATCCGCACCGCCGCCATCACCATGCCGGGGACGATCTTGTCACAGTTGGGCACCAGCACACAGCCGTCAAACTGGTGAGCCATGAACATGGTCTCCACACTGTCGCAGATCAGCTCCCGGCTGGCCAGGGAGTACTTCATGCCCACATGGCCCATGGCGATGCCGTCGCACACGCCGATGGCGGGCACCATGAAGGGGGTACCGCCGGCGGCCTCGATGCCGCTTTTTACCGCGTCGGTCAGCTTGTCCAAATTCATGTGTCCGGGAACGATATCGCTGTGGGCGCTGACCACAGCGATCAGGGGCTTCTCCAGGTCCTCCGGCGTGTAGCCCAGGGCGTAGAAAAGGCTCCGGTTGGGTGCCCGCTCGGCGCCCTTGGTCACATTATCACTGCGCATAGGTCTTGCTTTCCTCCTTTTTCTACCCGGCCCGGAGGTGTTCCCGCCTCCGGGCCGGTGCCTTGGGTCCTCTTACTTTTTCAGCCAGCTCATCATGCTGCGCAGCTGGGCGCCCACCTTCTCGATGGGGTGCTCGGCCGCCATGCGGCGCATGGCCAGGAAGTGGGTCTTGCGGCCTCCGTTGGGGTTCATCTCCGTCAGGAATTCGGAGGCGAAGGTACCGTCCTGGATCTCCTTGAGGATCTGCCGCATCTCCTTGCGGGTGTCCTCGGTAATCAGGCGGCTGCGGGTGCGGTAGTCGCCGTACTCAGCGGTGTTGGAGATGGAGTAGCTCATCTTGCCGAAGCCGCCCTCGTTGATGAGGTCGATGATGAGCTTCATCTCGTGGCAGGTCTCGAAGTAGGCCATCTCCGGCTCGTAGCCGGCCTCCACCAGGGTCTCGAAGCCGGCCTGGATCAAGCCGCAGACGCCGCCGCATAGAACGGCCTGCTCGCCGAACAGGTCGGTCTCGGTCTCCTCCTTGAAGGTGGTCTCCAGGA
>NZ_CAKVVF010000053.1:0-14087 GCF_934833455.1 Oscillibacter sp. KLE 1728 | reverse complement strand
GTATAGCCGGGGAACCGCTCCAGCACGGACCAGTGGGTCACCGCGCTCCGGCCGCCCGCCACCACCGCCATCTTCTTCCGGTCCGCCGGGTGGCGGCCGATGGGGGCGTCCACCGTGCCGCTGTCCTCCCGGAGATTCCCGATCACGATGCACCGGTAAATCCGGGCCAGGGTGTGGTCCTGAAGCTGGGCGGAGAGCTTCTGGTGGGCGAAGTCGTTTTTCGCCGCGATGAGGAGGCCGGAGGTGTCCCGGTCGATCCGGTGGACGATGCCGGGCCGCAGCTCCCCCCCGATGCCGGAGAGGGAGTCCCCGCAGTGGTGGAGCAGGGCGTTGACCAGCGTGCCGTCCGGGTGGCCGGGGGCCGGATGGACCACCAGCCCCTTGGGCTTGTTCACCACGATCACGTCGCTGTCCTCGTACACCACATCCAGGGGGATGTCCTGGGGCGCCACGTCCACCGGCTCCGGGTCCGGCAGGGTAACGGACACGGCCTCTCCCCCGCCCAGGCGGTAGTTTTTCGCCAGGGGCTTTCCGGCAGCGGTGACCCGCCCCTCCTCGCACAGCCGGGCGGCGGCGGAGCGGGTCACATCCGGCAGCTGTCCGGCCAGCCAGGCGTCCAGCCGGGTGCCGGTGTCCTCAGGATTCACTTGGAGCGTCCGCGTCTCCATGGGCCTTGCCTCTCTTGTCGTATTTCTCGTAGAACCATAGGTAATAGATTACCGCCAGCACGGCGCCGCACACCACGCAGATGTCCGCCACGTTGAACACCGGGTAGGAGGGCCAGAACTCCAGGTGGAACATGTCCACCACGTACCCCAGCCGCACCCGGTCGATGATGTTCCCCACGCCGCCGGACAGGATCAGGAATCCCGCCGCCACCCCCAGGGGGTGCCGGACGATCCGGCGGAGCAGGACCACCGCCACCGCGATCACGATGACGGAGGTGACCGCCACCAGCAGCCAGCGCATACCGGAGAAGCTGGACCAGGCCGCCCCGTAGTTGTGGACGGTCCGCAGCTCTACCAGCCCGGGCAGAAAGGGCTGGGCCTCCCCCAGGGGGATGTTGACGGTGACATAGTGCTTCACCCACTGGTCCAGGCCCAGCAGGGCCAGGGACAGCGCGGCGCAAAGGGCATACAGCATAGTTTTCTCCTCAAATCAGATAGGTTTTCACCACCGGCACCCGCCGGAGGACCAGCCACACCAGAAAGCCGCCCCCGAAGGCCGCGGCCGCCAGCACCGGCACGCCCCAGACGGGCGGCAGCGTCCCG
This sequence comes from Oscillibacter sp. KLE 1728, assembly GCF_934833455.1. Taxonomy (NCBI): domain Bacteria; kingdom Bacillati; phylum Bacillota; class Clostridia; order Eubacteriales; family Oscillospiraceae; genus Oscillibacter; species Oscillibacter sp. KLE 1728. The sequence continues at coordinate 12,816 of NZ_CAKVVF010000053.1, read as the reverse complement.
GCGGAGAGGCCCCTGCCCGCCAGGAAGTCCAGGAAGAACAGGTGCGTCAAGTAGATGCAGAAGGACGCCTTGGAGACGGTCTCCGCCATGGGCCAGCGGTCCCGGTCCTGCCACCGGGCGGCGCAGAAGCCGTACAGCCCCGCCGCCTGCAAACAGACGCCGGGGGCGCTCCCCTGAAGGAACACCTGATACAGCGCCCCGGTTTTCAGAGAGGCTGCCAGCGTCAGCCCAAAGGTCAGCGCCGTGCCCGCCAAATACAGCCAAACAAAGGTCCGGGGCCTGTGGCGGGGCGCCTCCTGAGTCAGGACATCGCCCAGCACACCATAGCCCACGGCGCACCAAGTCAGGTTGATGGGGTACTGGGCAGGGATGCCGCCGACGAGGGACAGGGGCGGGAAGAATTTCAGCGTGGGGGCCAGACACCCCAGCACGAACCAGATCCCCAGAGCGTAGTTCAGCAGCCGCCGGTCCGCCGCCGCCACAAGGCGGCGGGTCAGGGGCAGCACCGCGTACACCAGCAGAATGATGTGGAGGTAATAGAGATGGTTCTTGTGATGGAACAGCACCAGATTCAGCGCCGCCTGCCGGAGGGCCGTCCGCTCCAGCACGCCCGCAGCGCGCCAGCCCCGCAGCAGCTCCACACCCTCATAGGCCGCGGCCCAGAAAAGCAGGGCCGCCAGGATGCGGGGGATGTACTTCGTCCACACCCGCCGGACGGTGACCTCCTTTTCCGGCGGCAGCAGCAGCGCGCCGCTGCACAGGAAGAACACCGGCACCGCGCTGCGCAGCAGGCAGTTCCAGAACAGGGCGGAGGTCCACCCAAAGGACCCCGGCGCTCCCGCAAAGCCCCCGGCGGCGGAGGCATGGATCAGCAGCGTGCCGAAGATGGCAGCGGTCTTGGCCGCGTCCACCGGCACGCTGCGGCGCTGTGTCAGCGTCTGCATTCGACCATCTCCCTCATTGGACAGATCGAGCTTGCCGACAACAGTGTACACGGTTTGGCAAAAAAAAGCAACCGCCGCTTCACGCCCTCCTGCGGCGCCGCCACAGGAGCCAGATAACGCCGGAGAGGGCCGTCAGCGCCCCGCCCGCCGCCAGGGACAGCCAGAAGCGCCCGCTCCCCGGCTGCCACAGCGCGCCGCCCAGCACGGTGGCGCAGGCAATCCGGGGCAGGCCGCCCAGCAGCCCGGCGGAGAGATACGTGCCGTAGGGCGTGCCGGAGGCCCCCAGATAGAGGCTCACCACGTCCCCCGGCGATGCCCCCGCCAGCCGCAGCAGAAAGACGGACAGCCACGGGTTCTCCGCCTGGGCCCGGCAGACGCCCGCCACCCGGGGAATCCGCTCCGCCAGGGCCTCCAGTCCCCCCTGCTCCCGCCGCCCCAGGAAAAAGGGGATGGTCTGGGCCACCCCGGTGCCGCAGAGGTTCACCGCCAGCGCCAGGGGGAAGGGAAACAGCAGTCCCCCCGCCGCCGTGAGGGCGGACATGGGAAAGCAGACGGAGAGGCTCTTGAGGGCGTACAGCCCCACCAGGAACGACGCCGCCAGAACCGTCTGCCGGGGGGAAAAGGCGGCGATGGCCTCCGCCGTCAACTGATGGCGGAACGGCCAGAGGGCGGCGGCGCCCGCTGCCAGCACCAGCAGCGGCGCCCCGTACCGCCAGACATGAAAGGCATGTTTTTCCATGGCCGTCCTCCCGCCCGCGTCAGATAGGGCTAGTATATGCGGCGGGCGGAAAAAGACGAAGAGGCAGCCGGAAATCCGGCTGCCTCTTTCTGCAAATAGTGACAGAATTCCCCTGGCGGTCATACAAAGGGTTCGTCCTGGGGCAGGACGTCCGTGGAAAGTTCGGACTCCCCAGTGGTCCCGGTGCCGGTCTGCCCTTCCGCTGTCTGCTGGCCGTCCTGCTCCGGCGTCTGGATGGTCCAGCCATTATCCGGCGTCGTGGGTTCTGTAGGCTCTGCGGGGACATCAGGGTCCTGGGGCTCCGTCGGCTCTACGGGGTTGGTGGGATCGGTGGTGTCCGTTGGGATCTGGGCGCCGCCGTCGGCGGGCTCTACCGCCGGGCCCCGGAGGATCACCTTATTGCGGGACTTGTAGTCGCTGGTGGCCTCGTAAGTGGAGGAGATCAGCTTGCCGTTGGCGTCGTAGACATTGCGGTATGTCCGGTACTTGTACCCGGTGTAGGGCGTGGTCTTGACCTTCTCCGTGCCCGGCGCCAGGGTGGGGTCGTCCTCATACACCGTCTCATAGGGCGTGGTGGAGAGGTGCTCGTTGGTCATCTTCACGCTGGTGCCGTCCACATTGGTGCCCAGGATCCGGACCGTCAGGTAATTGTTTTCATAGATGGTGACGATCTTGATGGGGTACAGGGAGTTGTTGGTGAACTTGTAGTCCGGCCCGCCCCAGGACACCGTGGCGTCCATGCCCGCGGTGATATAGGCGGGGACGTAGCGGTGGGCGTACCGCTCCGTGATCTCCAGGTTGGACCGCAGGCAGGCCAGGTACAGCGTGGAGGAAGTCTGGCAGATGCCGCCGCCGATCTCGTCCACCGTCTCCCCCTGGACATAGGCGGGAGCCGCCTGATAGCCCCGGGCGGCGGTCCGCTGGCCCACCACGTCATTGTAGGAGAACACGTCGCCGCTGTTCATCACATACTCGTTGATGGATGCGGCGGACAGCTTCACATTGGACCGGCGGGCGGATGTGCCGCCCACATGGGTGCGGGCCTCGCCCAGCACGTCCCGGAACAGCACCTGCTCCAGCTCCTCCGCCGTGACGGCGGGCAGCTCCACCTGGGCGGGGACGGTGACGGTCTCGCCGGGCGCGGCCGCGTCCAGCAGCCGCTGGGCCTCGTCCACATCGAAGTCCGCTCCGGCCTCCTCCGGTACGATGGCGCCCGTCTCCTTGTCATAGGAGGCGTTCTTCACCACGCCGGAGCAATCGTCGTAGATCTCCTGGGCGGTGAGGGTCTTGGCGGGAAGGATCCGAGCGTTGTTCACAAACACGCTGGCCGCCGCGCCATTGCCGCTGCCAGTCCATCTTTCCTGTGCAGTCCGCGCAAGATCTGCGGCGGACACGGACAGTCCGTTCAGGGCTTTTGTGATTTCGACGGCATCCTCCGTCACCTCGTAGGAGGCGTCCTGGGCCTCCCGGGAGAACTGCTCACTGAGCTGTTCCATTTTTACCTGGAAGATATCCTCCTCCGGCTCCAGCACGACGCCCAGTTGTCCATCTGCTCCGACCAGGCAGGCAAGATACTCCCAGCCCTTGACAAAAAAGCTGCTCCGGCCCTGCACGGCATCAAATGCGGATTGGGCACTGACCTCATAGTCCAGTTCCTCTGTGATGCCCAGCTCCCGATAGGTGCATACGGCGTCGGGGTCTGCGCCGTACAGCATATCTCCCTCCGGCGCGGATTCCCCATCCCCGGTCTCATCGGCCAGCGGTAAATAAAACTCTACGGTTTCCTCCGGAATCTCCTGCCGCAGCCGCTCCGCGGCCTGCTCCGCTGTGAGGCCTGCCACGTCCACACCATTGATGGTGGTGTTAGGGTAAAATATATCCAGGGAATTGGCATAGGCGCACAGGCCCACATAGGCGGCAAGCAATACCGCCACAATAACTCCTATGATAATTATCGGCTTTTTGCCGCCGGTTTTCAGCCGCTTCGGCGCGGTGGCTTCGTTCGTATTCGGTTCCATGAAGCCCCTCCTGTTGTTCTGTCGGATCGCCCAGACAAGCCGTGCTGTCCTAGCTTATGCATTCAGGATTTTATTTTAGCACGTTTTTTCTGGAAAATGGATTACAATCCCGTAACAATCAGAAGTTTCAGGCCTCTTTCCGACGCTGTTTCGGAATGCGGAGCGTCAGAACGATTTCGTCCTCTGTCTCCTCCCGCTCCGTCCGGGCGTCCACACCTGCGTCCCGAATCAGCCGCAGCCCCCGGTCCACACTGTTCAAAAACAATCGCACGTCCTTGATGATGTACGTCCGCCGTCCTGCGGGCGGCGCGGTCTGGAGGGCTGCCAGCCGCCGCTCTACATACTGCTCCGTCTGGGCCACATTCCAGTGCTTCGCCGCCGCCTGGCGCAGGGCGGTCAGCCGCTCGCCCTCGTCCTCCAGCCGCAGCAGGCAGCGGGCGTGACGCTCCGTCAATCCGTGTTCCACCAGCAGCGCCCGGCAGGCCGGGGACAGCCGCAGCAGCCGCAGCTTGTTGGCCAGAGCCGAGGGGGACATGCCCAGCTGGGCCGCCACCGCCTCCTGGGTCATGCCCGTCTGGTGGAGAAAGGCGGCGATGGCCTCCGCCTCCTCCAGGTAATGCAGATCCCTGCGCTGCAAATTCTCCACAAGGGCCAGCAGGGCGGAGGCCCGCCCGTCCACCTCCGCCTCCAGGCAGGGGACGGTCTCCAGACCCGCCAGCACGGCTGCCCGCAGCCGCCGCTCCCCCGCCACCAGCTCCCAGCCCGCCGCGGTCCGCCGCACCGTCAGGGGCTGGAGGATACCGTGGCGGCGGATGGATTCCGCCAACTCCCGGAGCCCCGTCTCCTCAAAGGTCCGCCGGGGCTGCATGGGATTGGGGCGGATTTCCGCCGCCGGGAGCCACAGCACCTTCCGTTCCGGCCTGTCCATGGGACCACCTCCGTTTCATTTCCTTTATTTTACAGGTCCTGTCCCAAAAAGGCAGGGGGAATCTGTCGAGGCGTCCCCCACTCCGCAGGAAAAGCGGCCGCCCAATGGGCGGCCGCCATGCGAACACTGCATATTCCATTACCGGGACGGTTCCTCCGCCAGGCGCGCTTCGTAGGCCGCCTGATCCGCCCGGCCGGGCCTGGTGGCCCGCAGGGCCTTCACGATCAGGGCCGTGGTGGCCTGGAGGAACACCGGAGAAAAGGCCACCGGAAACAGCACGTCTCCGGGGAAATAGGCCTCGGCCAGCACCGCCCCAGCGCTGATGTTCCGCATCCCGGCGTTGAGGGCGACAGTCTGCACTGTGGGGAAGTCCAGCTTCAACAGCCGCCCCGCCCAATACCCCAGGAAAAAGCCCAACAGGCACAGGAAGAACACCACGATCATCACCCGCACCAGGGTCGGTGTCAGGTTCCGGAGGAAGGGCGCGCAGCCGGTGGCATTGGCCGTGATGATGAGCAGCAGGGCCGCCTTGGCGGGCAGGGACAGCTTCGGCTTCAGCGTGACCGCCACGGCACCCTTTGTCAGCTGGTACAGCACCATGGCTGCCAGAGCCGGAAGCGCCACCATCAGCAGCAGGTCCCGCATCATGCCCCAGGTGTCCAGCTCCACCACCGAGCCCACCAGCAGCTTCATGGTCAGGGGGATCACCACCGGGGAGAGGAGTGTATCCAGCAGCACCACCGAGAGGCACAGGGCGGTATTGCCCCGACTCATGCCCACCCACATAAGGGACGCCACACCGGTGGGCACTGCATACTCCAGCACCAGCCCGATGGTAAACAGCGGCGCGTCCGGAAAGCACAGCGTCCCCAGTCCCAGGGTAATGAGGGGCATCACCACGTGGAGCAGGCCGAAAATCACCGCCACCGGCAGAGGGTGGCGGACCACCTGCGCCAGCTCCCGGAAGCCGCCGCCCAGGCTGTTGGAAAAGGTCATGAAGGCGAACAGCCCTACCGTCACCCCGTTCAGGTGGGAGAGCACCTCCGGAAAGGCAATACCCAGCGCCACACAACAGAGCACCACCGGCGCCATGTGTCCGCCCAGGAAGCCATCCAGGCGGCCGAGCGTTTTCAAATCCGATCCCCTCTTTTCCAGTTCCTGTTCAGCGGCAGAGATAGGAAAACCAGCCCTCAGCGCTCCGTGTCTCCAGGATCTCCCAGCCGTTTTCCCGCAGGCGGTCCGCCACCTCCTGCGCCCGGTCGTCGATGATGCCGGAGCAGAGGAACAGTCCGCCCGGAGCCAGCATGGGCCGCACCAGCGGAGAAAGGCCGATGATGACGTCCGCCACGATATTAGCCACCACCATCTGCCAGCCGCCGCCCAGATCCGCCCGCAGAACCGCGTCCCCCAGTACATCTCCGATCCGGACGGTGTAGGTGTCCTGCCCGATGCCGTTGAGGGCGGCGTTCTCATAGGCTACGTCCCGGCACTTGTCGTCGATATCCACCGCCGCGGCGGAGGCCGCCCCCAGCTTCAGCGCCGCGATGGAGAGGATGCCGCTGCCGCAGCCCAGGTCCAGTACCCGCTCGCCGCCGCGGATGGTCTTCTCCAGCGCCGTCAGGCACAGGCGGGTGGTGGCATGACTGCCGGTGCCGAAGGTGAGGCCCGGATCCAACACCAGGGCCACCCGCCCGGCGGCAAGGCCCGCCCGGACCTTGAGGTCCTCCCGCAGCCACTCCGGCACCACCAGCAGCCGGTCCCCAATCTCCATGGGCTTGTAATACTGCTTCCAGTTGTTCTCCCAGTCGGCGTCCTCCAGGTCATCCAGGGTCATCAGCAGGGTGCCGCAGTCGTCCCGGGTCTTTTTCAGCTCCTCCAGGGCAATGCGGACCTCCCCCAGCTTGGCGAAACCCTCGTCCCCCGCCTCCAGATAGAAGGTGATCCGGGACCGGCCCTGCATCTCCTGCCGCAAATCCTCGTCCACATAGTCCCAGTACTGCCGGTTGTTCTCCAGGAAGTCCTCGAACTCCGTCTCGTCATCGATCACCACACCGTCGATGCCCAGGGCGGAGAGCATTGTCTCCACCGGCTCCAGTCCGGTGTGGTTTGTGTCGATATGTACCTCCAGCCATTTCACAGCCGTCACCTCATCTCTCCGCCGGAGCGGAATTATATTTGATCTCCAGGGAAAAGCGCCCCTCTGAAGGGACGCTTTTCCGTCCGGCTTCACCGGCGGCTGCCCAGGAAGAACAGGGCCAGCGTGCCAGGGCCGGAGTGGTTGCCGATGACCGGCCCCACGTAGTTGATATAGATGTCCTGTACGCCGAAGCGGCGGCGCACCTCGTCCGCCACAAACTCAGCGTCCGCCTCGCAGTCCCCGTGGCTGATGAAGATAGTCTGTCCCGCCGGGTCGATGGCGCTCTCCGCCATGCGGTCCACCAGGGCCAGCAGGGACGCCTTCCGCCCCCGGGTCTTGCTGACGGGCACCAGATGGCCCGTGTCATCCACATGCAGCACCGGCTTGATGGACAGCATGGTGCCGAACAGGGCCGCCGCAGCGCTGACCCGGCCGCCACGCTTCAGATGGTTCAGGTCGTCCACGGTGAACCAGTGGCACACCTTCGCCTTGGTCTCCTCCGCAAAGACGTGGACCTGGTCGATGGTCTTCCCCTTCCGCTTTTCCTGGACGCAGAGGTATACCAGCAGCCCCTGGCCCAAAGAGGCGCTGAGCGTGTCCACCACAAAGATCTTCCGTCCGGGGTATGCCTCCCGCAGGTCATCGGCGGCGATCACCGCCGACTGGTAGGTGGTGGAGAGCGCGGAGGAAAAGGCCAGGTACAGCACGTCCCTGCCGCTATCCAGAATCTTCCGCATAGCCTCATCAAACACGCCCACGCTGATGGCGGAGGTGGTCGCCAGGGCGCCGGCGCGGAGCCGGGCATAGAAGTCCTGGAAGCCGATCTCCCGGCCGTCCAGGTAGTTGTGGTACACCCGGTCCTCCATATTCAGGCTCAGGGGCAGCACCTCCAGCTCCAGATCCGCCGCCATCCGGGCGGTCATGTCGCAGCAGCTGTCTGTCAGGATCACAAAATCATCCATGCTCAGTCCTTCTCCTTTTCCTTTTTGGCCCGTTCTTTGCTTTTGGCGTGGGCGGCGCTTGCTGCCTCCTCCCGGGCCTCCTGCCGCTGGCGCAGCAGCGTCACATACCGGCTGCTGGCCACGCCGGCGGCGTAGCTCATCAGAGCAAAGTGGATGGCCGCATCCGCCAGCTCCTCCTCCCCGGTGCGGTCCTCCATCTCATCGGCCACGGCGTTCAGCGCCTTGTTGAGGCTCCCGCAGAAGGCGGCGTACCCGTCGGAGATGGGCCGGTCCCCCTGCAGCTCCTCCCGGATCAGCAGATCCATATCCCGGGTGGACATCACCCGCTTCAACACACAGATAGCGGTGAGATAGGCCAGGTGGTCCCGGTTGTATTTCTTCCCCTCCGCCCGGGGCACCAGGCCGCTCTTCGTGTAGTTGTTCACCATGGCGGCGGTGAGGCCGTCATCCTCGTCGAACCGGATCACCTGCCGGTCCATATAGCTGAGCACCTGGTCCATATATAGGGAGAAGTCCGGCAGCTGGTCCCAGGGCACCGGGCGCTGGGTCCGCAGCCTCTCCCGCAGGGCCGTCAGATCATACATGCGGATACACTCCTTCCGCCGTGCGGCACGGCTTTTATTCAGAGGTAGTATACCACGCAAATCTGATTTTGTAAATCACGTTTTCCAGGGTCCGGTATTGCATTTTCTGTTAGCAGTTATTTTCCCACACAGAATCGGGAAAAAATGCGGGAGACAATCTCCTCCTTCGCCGTGCGGCCTGTCAGCTCTCCCAGCGCATCCAGGGCCTCCTCCGCGTCTGTGAGCACCGCATCCGGGGTCATTCCGGTCTCCAGGGCCTCCAAAGCCCGGCGGACTGCGTCCAGGGCCCGGCGGGCGGCGTCTTCCTGCCGCCGGTCGGTCAGCAGGCTGCCCGCCTCCCCCGGGTCCCCGGCGGGAAACAGGGCTGCTACGGCGTTTCCCAGGTCCTCCAGTCCCTCGCCAGTGACGGAGGACAGGGACACCACGGCGGCAGGCGGGGCCAGGGGGCCCTCTCCGGCGGGAAAGACCGCCCCAGCCGTCCGCAGCCCCCCCGCCATATCCCGCTTAGTGAACACCAGGAGCCAAGGAACTCCGCACCGGGCCACATCCGCCAGCAGAGATCCCTCTTCCGGGTCCTCCGGCACCGCACCATCCACCACCGCCAGCACCAGCTCCGCGGAGGCGATGGCTCTCCGGCTCCGCTCCACCCCCAGCTGTTCCACCGGGTCCTCCGTGGCCCGGATGCCGGCGGTATCGATGAGCCGCAGCAGGACCCCGCCGCAGAGTACGGACTCCTCCACCGTGTCCCGGGTGGTGCCGGGGATGTCGGTGACGATGGCCCGCTCATACCCCGCCAGGGCGTTGAGCAGCGAAGACTTGCCCGCGTTGGGCCGGCCCACAATAGCCGTGCGGACGCCGGATTTCAGTACCTGTCCCCGGCGGCAGGTGTCCAGCAGCCGCTCCAGCCGCCCAGCGGCGGACCGGAGGGCAGCGGCGATCTCCTCCGGCCGCACATCCTGAATGTCCTCGTCCGGGTAGTCCACCACCGCGTAAAACCGGGAGGTGACTTCCAGCAGCTCCTCCTGGACCGGCTCCAGCACCCGGCGCAGGCCGCCGTCCAGCTGGGCGGCGGCGTTTCTGGCCGCGGCGGCGGTCTCCGCGTCGATCAGGTCCACCACCGCCTCCGCCTGGGTCAGGTCCATCCGGCCGTTCAAAAACGCCCGCTTGGTGAACTCCCCCGCCTGGGCCTGCCGGGCCCCGGCAGCGAAGAGGGCAGACAGCAGCTCCCGCAGCACCACGGGGGAGCCGTGGCAGTGGAACTCTGCGCAGTCCTCCCCGGTGTAGCTGCCCGGCCCCGGGAACCGCACCGCAAGGCCCCGGTCAATGACCCGGCCCGCCCGGTCCAGCATCTCTCCGAACACCATTTTCCGGGGCTCCTGGGCGGCAAAGGGACGGCCGCCAGCCGCCCGGAACACCCGCCCGCACAGGGCGAAGCACCCGTCTCCCGACACCCGGACGATTCCGATGGCGGTGGCGGCGCTTCCAGTGGCGATTGCCGCGATCACATCCATCTGCCTCACGCTCCCTTCCCGCGGGGACGGTTCTCCTCGCCCCAGATGCACATAGCGTCCAAAATGGGGATGAGGGACCGCCCCCGCTCCGAAAGGCTGTACTCCACCTTGGGGGGAATCTGGGGATACTCCTCCCGCTGCACCAGGCCGTCCGCCTCCAGCTCCTTCAGGGAGAGGCTCAGCGTCTTGTGGGAGATGGTCCCCAGGCGCCGCTTCAGCTCGTTGTACCGCAGAACGCTGTACTCCGCCAGCCAGTAGAGAATAATCATCTTGTACTTACCGCTCACCAGGGACATGGTGTAGCCGAAGCCCGTCTCTTCAATCCCGGTGCCCGCCGTGATGCATGGCTCCATTTTATGCTCTCCTTTTGGTTAGTATCTTACACCGATGTGCGTACTTTACAAACAGAGAATATCATAGGATACTGGGGACATCAAGAAAAAAGGAGCGATTCTGATGTCAAAGCAGATTCTGATTCTCAACGGCAGCCCCCGCATCCACGGAAACACTGCGGCGCTGATCGACGCGTTTACTGCCGGAGCGGAGGCGGCGGGCCACACCATCACCCGGTTCGATCTGGCCGCTCTGGACATCCACGGCTGCCGGGGCTGCCTGGGCGGCGGAAGGGATCCCCGGCACCCCTGTGTCCAGCGGGACGGCATGGACGCCGTGTATCCGGCCTACATGGCCGCGGATGTGGTGGTGCTGGCCTCGCCCATGTATTACTGGAGCATCTCCGGACAACTGAAATGCGCCTTTGACCGGCTGTTCGCGGTGGCGGAACTGGGCCCCGATCTGGCAAATCCGGTCAAGGACGCGGTGCTTCTGATGGCGGCGGAAGGCGACACGGAGGAGAATTTCGCCCCGGTGCGGGCCTATTACAAGGCGCTGCTGGACTGCCTGGGCTGGAAGGATGCGGGCATTGTATACGCCGGCGGAAACATGGCCGCCGGGGATATCGAGGCCCATCCGGAGCAGCTGGAGGCCGCCCGGCAACTGGGCGCGGCGCTGTGACCGCCCCGCAGTTGTCCTGACGAGAACGAGGACGGGCGCTGGGGCCTCCTTGTGTTTTCGGGTACGCGGTGATATAATGCAGCCATCAAAACCAAATGCCGTTGGAAATCATGATGCCGCCCGCCGGTTCTGCTTTCACGACTGACAGCCGCGCCGAACGAGCCGCAAAGATACAGAAAAGGAGGAATACAGCATGAAAGCGCACGTTTTTGCGCTCTGTCTGTCGCTGTCCCTGTGCCTAGGGTTGCCCCTGCCCGCGTTGGCCTTTGCCAGCCCCTTCACTGATGTGCAGGAGACCTCCCCCTACTATGATGCCATTCTGTGGGCCGCAGAAACCGGCGTCACCAACGGCACCACAGCGTCCACCTTCTCCCCCGATGCGCCCTGTACCCGGGCCCAGCTGGCCGTGTTCCTATGGCGGGCGGCCGGCGAGCCGAAACCCGCGCTGGCAGAACAGCAGTTCATGGATGTGACGGATCCCAGCGCCTACTACTACGGAGCCGTCCAGTGGGCTGCAGAGAAGGATATGTGGGGATTCGGGACCTTTGCGCCCCATGCGGTGTGTACCCGGCTGGACGCGGTATTCTTCCTGTGGCGCGCCGCCGGCAGCCCGGATATGGAAGGAGAATTTCCCTTTGCCGACGTCCCCTTCGGGGACGGAGACGGACACGGACAGCCCCTCTACTGGTACGCTGACCAGGCGGTGTTGTGGGCGGTGGAGAACGGTGTCGCCAGCGGTACCACGGAGACCACATTCTCCCCGGACACTCCCTGTACCCGGGGTCAGATCGCCACATTCCTGTATCGGGCCGCTCAGGCAGAGACTTCCGCGAAGTAGGGAACGATGAACTGCAGGCAACGAAAAAAAGGCGGCGGCTGCCAGAGGCAGCCGCCGTCTTTCGTCAAAAGCGTCCGGGTACACGATGCGCCCGGACGCTTCCAGTTGACAGGGAATGGAACAGGATGGAGACCTCGTTATTTGATCCGCTCGCCGGCGGCTTCCTTGGCCTTGATCTCCTTCACAGCATCCTTGTGAGAGAGGTTGACACGGCCCTTCTCGTCAATGTCGGTGACCTTCACCCACATCATGTCGCCCACCTTGCAGGCGTCCTCCACCTTCTCGATCCGGTGGTCCGCCAGCTTGGAGATGTGGACCAGTCCGTCCTTGCCGGGGGCCAGCTCCACGAAGGCGCCGAAGGTCATCAGCCGCACCACGCGGCCGTAGTACAGCGCGCCCACCTCCGGGACGAACACAATGTCGTCAATGCACTTCTTGGCGGCGTCGCAGCTGGCGGCGTCCACGCCGGCGATGAAGATGGAGCCGTCGTCGTTGATGTCGATCTTGGCGCCGGTGTCGGCCACGATCTTCTGGATAACCTTGCCGCCGGAGCCGATGACCTCCCGGATCTTGGAGGGGTCGATGTGCATGGTCAGCATCTTGGGCGCGTACTTGCTGACCTCCTTGCGGGGCTCGGAGATGGCGGGCAGCATGATCTGATCCAGGATCTCGCACCGGGCGTCATAGGTGATGTCCAGGGCCTCCTTGATGATCTCCATGGTCAGGCCGTCGTTCTTCAGGTCCATCTGGATGGCGGTGATGCCCTTCTTGGTACCGGCCACCTTGAAGTCCATCTCGCCGTGGAAGTCCTCCACGCCCTGGATGTCGATGAAGGTGGTGAAGGAGCCGTCGTCGTCCTGGATCAGGCCGCAGGAGATGCCGGCCACAGGGGCCTTGATGGGCACGCCGGCGTCCATCAGGGCCAGGGTGGAGCCGCAGATGGAGCCCTGGGAGGTGGAGCCGTTGGAGCTCAGCACCTCACTAACCACGCGGATGGCGTAGGGGAACTCCTCCACAGAGGGGAGCACGGGCACCAGAGCCCGCTCCGCCAGGGCGCCGTGGCCGATCTCCCGGCGGCCGGGGGAACGGGCGGGCTTGGCCTCGCCCACGGAGTAGCCGGGGAAGTTGTAGTGGTGCATAT
>NZ_CAKVVF010000052.1:1356-14184 GCF_934833455.1 Oscillibacter sp. KLE 1728 | reverse complement strand
CATCGTGGACCAGTACGGCGCCGACACCATGCGCACCTATATCATGTTCATCGGCGACTTTGAGAAGGCCGCAACCTGGTCCAACGACGCGGTGAAGGGCTCCAAGCGGTTCCTGGACCGGGTGTGGAATCTGGCGGAGAGCGCCTCCGACAGCTATGATGTGACCCCCGCCAACGAGGCCGTCATCCACAAGACCATCAAGAAGGTCACAGAGGATGTGGACAGTCTGAAGATGAACACCGCCATCGCCGCCATGATGACCATGGTGAACGAGCTGAACGCCAACGGCTGCACCCGGGGCGACCTGAAGTATCTGCTCCTGCTGCTGAACCCCTTCGCCCCCCACATCACCGAGGAGCTGTGGGAGAACCTGGGCTTCGCCGCCCAGACGGGCAAGATGTGCTGCCAGGCGGAGTGGCCCGTGGCGGATGAGAGCAAGACCGTGGCCTCCACAGTGGAGCTGGCCGTCCAGGTAAACGGCAAGCTGAAGGGCACCATCTCCATGCCAACCGACAGTGAGGAGAAGGCCGTGGTGGATGCCGCCCTGGCGGTGGAGAAGGTCCGGAAGGCCACCGAAGGGATGCAGATCATCAAGACCATCCTGGTGAAGAACCGGCTGGTGAACCTGATCGTCAAGCCCGCGAAATAAGACTGCGCCCAGCGGTGCGTACAAGCGTTTTTGCCGGAGACAACAACCTTGGGGCGGACGGCCTGTGCCTGTCCAGCTGCATTCCGATGCGGGAGCCCCGCTGGACCGGGAACCGGCCGATGCATCTGGTGGGAGCATCCCAGTTCATCCCAATCACACCAAAAGGCCGGACGGGAAATCCCGTCCGGCCTGCGCTTCAGGCCCTGCCTGAGAAAGGAGAACCTATGAGCCGTCTGGATGAATTCCTGCGCCTGCTGTGCGGCAGGTTTGACAATACCCGGCAGCTGGAGGAGTTGCGGCGGAGCGGCGGCCCCGCCCTGCCGCTGGCAGAGCATGTCAACACCGTGTGCAACGACAAGATTGACGGCCTCCCCGCGGATTTTGCGGGAGCATTTGTGCTGGAGGAGAGCTATTACACCACGGAGGGAAAGACCCACGCCTCACCCCATCTGTTCCTCTTTACGGAGGAGGGGGAGGCGGTGAAGCTGACATCCTATCAGCTGCCCAAGGCGGCGGACGGCGGCGCGGCCACCTATGAGACGCTGCCGCCCCTGAAATGGGAGGATCTGGAGATCTCCGAGAAATTCACGCCTGCCCTCTATACGCTGCACGACGGCGTGTGGGAGGGGGGCAGCGTCAGCATGTTCTCCCCGGTGCTGAAGTTCACCCTGTATGAGCGATTCTCTCAGGAGTCCCTGGAGGTGGCGGAGACCATGGAGGTGAACGGAAAGCGGACGTTCGGGTACGATGTGCCCATCGTGTACCGGAGAGCGGCGGACTGATCTCCCGGGAGAAATGCTGATTTTCCGGAAAATCTCTTGACAACGGCCCGGAAGGTTTGTATAATGCTTATGTTAAAGCCATAGATTATGGCCCTTAAAGTATCCTGGATTAAGCCGGATACCTCGGAGGGAGGGAAATATAGATGTCTGAGATCCATGTGAAGGACGGCGAGTCCATCGACAGCGCGCTGAAGCGTTTCAAGCGCAGCTGCGCCAAGGCCGGCGTCATCGCGGAAGTGCGGAAGAGAGAGCATTATGAGAGCCCCAGCGTCAAGCGCCGCAAGAAGTCTGAGGCCGCTCGCAAGAACAAGAAGCGCTATTATTGATCTGTCAAGGAAAAGTGCTGTGCCGAAAGGTACAGCACTTTTTATGTCCGCCGCCCGGGAAACAGCTTGGGCAGCAGATCCTGCACCTCCGGATACATCAGGAAGGCGGCGGCGAAGCCCATGTTCCCGCCGGTCCGCAGCTTCTGGGAAAGGGTGTCCGCGTCGTCGAAGAGGACGAAGTGCGTCTCGCCGTCCCGGGCATAGGTGAAATACCGGGCGCACAGGTCCTGGGAGAAGAAAACGGAGGGGGACTCCCGGTCCAGCAGGTCCTGGAGTTCCCGGCCGCTGAGAGGGCGGCCTTCGCCGCTTTGAGCCGGGAGGGTGAAGTCCATCCGCAGCCGCTGGACATCCAGGGCCAGACCGCCTGCCCTGTCCCGTCCGGCAGCGGCCTCCTGCAGGCGCTGGACAAAGTTCCCGCCGGAGATGGCGGTGCAGATCAGGGGAATGGCGCCTGACGCCGCGGCGTAGGACTCCGGCACATAAACGGGGCGGGGCGACAGGCGCCGGGCCAGCGTCTCCGCAAAGGCCAGCCGGTCCGGCGCAGGAGGCTGCTCGAAATCCAGCAGTACGCCGCCGTAGCTCCGCCGCCCGCACTCCCGCAGCGCGGCGGCCGACAGCCGCTCCGGGCTGGCGATAAAGGGCGCGCCCCGGTCTGTGACGGACAATAGCCCGCCCCGGGTCTGGAGCAGCAGGTTCTGCCGCAGGAGCGTGGAGTCCGGCCCGATACAGTAGGCCACATGGGCCAGGGAACAGCGGAAGCGGGAGGCCTCCTGGGCCTCGGCCGGCGTCACGGCCAGATAGATCTGCAAAATGAACTCCCCCTTGTGGAATCCCGTTGGGACTGGTATACTAAAAGGAGACTATGCAGAGAAGGAGCCGCTTATGCCGTTTTCCCTGACGCCCCGCTGGGTGTTCCAGCATTACAGCGAGATCACGCCGGACTGGCTGCGGCAGCAGGGGATCACCCTGCTGCTCAGCGACCTGGACTTTACATTGGCCGCCAAGAAGACCCGTCGGCCGGATCAGTCCCTGCGGGACTGGATCGCCGCCCTCCGCAATGCGGGGATCGGTTTCATGATCGTCTCCAACAACCGCTCCGGCAGCCGGGTGACGGAGTTCTGCGCGGACCTGGGGGTGCCTTATCAGGGCCGTGCAGGAAAGCCTAGTCCCAGGGGCCTGGAGGCCGCCATGGCACGGGCTGGGGCGGACCGGGTCTGCACCGCCATGCTGGGGGACAAGCTGCTGACGGATATGCTGGCCGCCAATCGGGCCGGAGTCCTGCCTCTGATGGTGGAGCCAGTGGGCGGCGCCGTGACGGCATGGCAGAAGGTGCTCCACGCTCTCCAGGCCCCGTTTAAGGCTGTCTGCCGCCGCAAAATGGAAAAAAAGTCCTGAAAAATACTTGCATTACCGGACAACATAGGATAAAATAGCAGAGGAATTTTTGTAGAGATAGAGAGGCGGCCGGCTGGTCAGCTTTTCTTGAGATTTCAGAGGAGGATCATTTATGCCAACGATTACTGCCGGCGATTTCCGCAATGGTGTCACTTTTGAGAAGGACGGGAGCGTTTGCACCGTGGTGGAGTTCCAGCACGTGAAGCCCGGCAAGGGCGCGGCTTTCGTGCGCACCAAGTACAAGAACGTGATGACCGGCGCCATCCGCGAGGAGTCCTTCAACCCCACCGCCAAGTTCGAGCAGGCCACTGTGGAGCGCAAGGATGCCGAGTATAGCTACAACGACGGCGACCTGTACTACTTTATGGATCCCGAGACCTACGACATGGTCCCGCTGAACCGGGACGTGCTGGGCGACGCCTTCCGCTTCGTGAAGGAGAACACCGTCTGCAAGCTGGTGAGCTACAAGGGCAGCGTGTTCACCGTGGAAGTGCCCAACTTCATGGACCTGGAGGTCACGGAGACCGAGCCCGGCCTGCGGGGCGACACCGCCACCAACGTGACCAAGCCCGCGACGCTGGAGACCGGTGCTGAGGTGAAGGTGCCTCTGTTCATCAACACGGGCGACAAGATCCAGATCGACACCCGCAC
The DNA here is from genome assembly GCF_934833455.1 of Oscillibacter sp. KLE 1728. Lineage (NCBI taxonomy): Bacteria > Bacillati > Bacillota > Clostridia > Eubacteriales > Oscillospiraceae > Oscillibacter > Oscillibacter sp. KLE 1728. The sequence goes on along the minus strand of NZ_CAKVVF010000052.1, from coordinate 10,381 downwards.
CGGCGAGTATATCGGCCGCAGCAAGGAGTAAGTGAGGCAAAGGGGGGAAGCGTATTCCCCCCTTTTGTTCCTGAGAATGACTGCAACGCTGTTTGTAAAGGAAAGGAGCTGCTGTTATGGAGATTACGGAGAAGGTCGCGTATCTGAAGGGCCTGGCTGAAGGCATGGAACTGGACACCGAGAAGAAGGAGGGCAAGCTGCTTGCCGCCATCATCGACGTGCTGGACGACATCGCCCTGGAGATCGCGGATATGAAGGCGGACCAGGAGGAGCTGTACGACGGCCTGGACGCTGTCAGCGATGACCTGGAGGATGTGGAGGACGCCGTCTTCGGCGAGGATGACGAGGACGAAGAGGATGTATACGAGTATGAGGAGCCGGAGGAGGACGAGGACTGCTACGCCACCACCTGCCCCACCTGCGAGGAGACCATCTACTTCGACGAGTCCGTCCTGGAGGACGGCGAGGTCATCTGCCCCAACTGCGGCGAGAAGCTGGAGTTCGATCTGAACGGCCTGGAGGACGAGGACAAGCCCCAGGACGAGGAATAATCCCTATATGTGAGCGCAGGAGCCCGGTGCTGTGCACCGGGCTCCTGTTTGCATTTTCCGCTGCTACTCTACTGTAACGGCGAACCGGCAGCAGGTCCCGCCGCCCAGCACCGTCTCCACGGTCCGGACCGTGATGTGTCTTTCGGGCAGCAGCTGTTCCAGAATATACAGCACACTCTGCCGGGAACATTCGCAGTGGGCGGCGTCGGCCGTCTCTCCCCGCAGCACCTCAGGGCAGACGCATTTGGGATAACCCACCTCATAGAGGCGCCCGGGCTGGAGAACCTTGGCAAAAAAGCTCTCCGTGTCCCCGTATTTCCGGTACTGGGCGTCCAGGTCGCAGCCGCACGCCCGGAACTGCGCCGCCTGGACAGGCAGGACGGTCTCCCGCACACACCGGACGGCTTTTTCTCTGTAATCCATGTCTCTTTCTCCCAATCTTTCAATCATTCTCTCCGGCGGTTTCCTCCGGAACACCGATCCAGCAGGCAAAGTCCGTGGCCAGGAAGGTCTCCTGGGCCTGCCGCACCCCGGCGTCCAAGCGAGAGACGCGGCCAAGGCCCGCCACCAGCGGATCAATGTACCGCAGCTTGGCGGGAATCCGGAACCAGAGTCCGTTCTCCGGCCTTTCCGCGCTCCGCTCCACCCGGCAGAAGCGCCGGAACCGGCGCCACCGGCGGGCGCTGGCCGGATCTGCCTCCAGCTTTTGGATGACAAAAGACTCCGTCCGATACAGGTCATCCTCTGTCAAGACCTGCCGGTTCACGGCATCGCGCAGCAGGTCCGCCAGGGCCTGCATGGCGAAGCGGTCCTCGTCCGCCACATAGACCCGGGCGGTCTGGAGCGATGCCTCTGTGAAGGCGCAGGCGGTCTCCCGCGTGCGGAAGGCCAGCTCCGGCCGGCCGGACTCGTCCCGCCAGACGGTGAGATCTTCGTAGAATACACGGAGGGCGTCCGCCCCGGCGAAGCCGTAGCACCGCAGGTCCCCCAGCGTGTACTCCAGACGGTCGGCGGAGAGCTGAGGGGAGTCATTGTCCGCGATGGGATAGCGGTGGTAATCCGCCACGTCTTCCGTGGTGAGGCCGTATTCTTTCAGCAGCGCCTGAAGCTCCGGCGAGGTCTCGATGAGTTCCGCCGTCCGTGCCTCGGTGGACTCCTGATGCAGGTGGTCCCCGTGGAGAAAATCCACCACATGGGCAAAGGCGGGGGTGGCCGCATCGTGGAGCAGTCCCGCCGCGCTTTGGCGGAGATCGCCGGTGAAGTGCCACACGATCAGCCCCACGCCCACGCTGTGGTCAAACCGGGAGTAGGGCACCCACCCGGCAAAACGGGGGAAGGACGTGTACTCGCACCCGCAGTTCATGCCCACCTGCCGCAGCCGGGCCATGGGCGGCGTCTCTGCCAGACGGCGGAGAAATTCCGGGATCTCCGGATGATACAGGGACCAATTTTCCGTCATGGCACAATCAGGCCTCCGGCTTTTTCTGCAGGCTGTACAGTCCCGCGCCGATGGCGGTGGCAAACGTGGCGTTTTCGGGAATGATATAGTGGATGCCGTACAGCTTTTCAAACAGCTGGAAATTCGTGACCGCCTGGGGCAGGGTGGTCATGGACCCGGTCAGCACCACAGTCTTGGAGTCACAGCACTGGCAGGCCAGCACCGTCATGGTGCCGATGGCCTGGAGCACCAGATTGACCACGCCGGCCGCCAGGTCCGCGGGAGTGGCGTCCTCCGCCAGATCGCCGAAGTTGGCGGCAGTCATATCCGGGTCCAGAGTGGGAGCGGCGTGGACCGTGATGTCCTTCATGGTCAGGTCCACGTGGTCCAGGTTGCCGCTCTCTGCCAGCTTTTTGATCTGGCCGAAGCGCTCCATTCCCACCAGCTTGTGGCAGAGCCCGCCCAGAGTGCCGCCGCCGATGCCGCTGCCGCACAGGTGGCGGATGCCGTCGGGGGACGCCCAGAGGAAAGCGGTGCCGGTGCCCATGCTGACCACCACGGCGGAGGACTGGCCCGACAGGGCCAGGGCTCCGGTGCCGCTGGCGGAGAACTCGCCCACTTTACAGGTGGGCAGACCGTAGATGTCGCCCTCCACATAAGAGGCGCCCACGCCGGTGAGCACAACCCGCCGCACATCCCGCAGAGAGAGCCGGTTGCTGGTGAGATAGTTGCCAAGGGCGCCATACAGGCTGGTCACCTGATCCTCCGCCCGGACCCGCAGCATGGAGATCACACTGCCGTCCGTCCGCAGACCCACGATTTTGGTGGTGGAGCCGCCGATGTCAATGCCTAAGATCACATCCATTGTGATGACTTCCTTTCAGCGGCAGACGGCCGCTTGGTTTTCGGTGGGGGCGCTTACTGGATGGCGCCTCCGCTGAGGTCAAACGACTTGGTGATATCCCGCCCCTGGCTGTCATAAAAGACAATCTCCTCTATGCTGATAGGACCTGTGGAGACGGTATCATCCACTGAGGTGCTCACCAGAAAGACGGGAGAGGCCGGAATGTCCAGCGCATAAGGCCCGCCGCCCTCCAGTGAAAAGACCGCCCGGGCGATGCGGCCGTCGCCGTTCCGCCCCTCGAAGAGCAGCATCTGCTCCCCGTCGGACTCCACCACTCCGTTGCGGAAAGAGCCGGTCCCGCGACCGGAGTGGTCGAATTTATACCGCCCGGTGAATCCTCTCGAGAGACACAGGTATCCCAACCGTCCATCCAGAACCAGAGGATAATAGGTGAGATGCCCCACGGTCACAGGCTGGTACAGCTCCAACTGGTCCGCCTCGTAGGGAACGGACCTGCCCCGGTTGAACCATTGGAGCGCAGCCGGTTCCAGCCCATTGAGGCCCGCATCCAGAGGAAATGAGCGGTGGTATGCAGTGAGGCCGGCCAGGATGCACAGAACGGCCGCCGCGGAGAAGAAGAGAGCACACTTTTTCACGAGAAAACCCTCCAGTCCGCTGTGTACCGGAAAATGTGCGGTTCAATCTTTCCCCATCATAGGGGAGGGCGGAGTTGTTGTCAAGACGATTGATAAAAGATTGACAACAAATTCGGAAAAAGCATTGCTTTTCCTGGGGGAACCGCTTATAATTCAAGGGAATAACAACCCCGGACAGACCGCCTCCAGCGGTGTGGGGGCCTGAAACTTCATGGAAGGATCTGTGCCGGCGGCACAGGGGAAACGGTTATGAAAACGGAAGAGAAACTCAATCTGACGATGCTCTGCGATTTTTATGAGCTGACTATGGGCAACGGCTATTTCCGGGCAGGGCTCCAGGATCGGATCACCTATTTCGATGTGTTTTTCCGCAACGTGCCGGACAACGGCGGGTTCGCGGTCTGCGCGGGTCTGGAACAGTTGGTCCAGTATATTCAGAACCTGCACTTCGACGAGGAGGACATCGCCTTCCTGCGGGACAAGCACCTGTTCTCCGAGGATTTCTTGAGCTACCTGCGGGACTTCCGTTTCACAGGCGACATCTGGGCGGTGCCGGAGGGGACGCCTATCTTCCCCCGGGAGCCGGTGGTGACGGTCCGGGCGCCGGCCATCCAGGCCCAGCTGATCGAGACCTTCACCCTGCTGACCATCAACCACCAGAGCCTGATCGCCACCAAGGCCAACCGGATCGTCCGGGCGGCCCAGGGGCGAACGGTGCTGGAGTTCGGCTCCCGCCGGGCCCAGGGCACGGACGGCGCCATCTCCGGAGCCCGGGCGGCTTATATCGGCGGCTGCGCAGGCACCGCCTGCACGATCTCCGACCAGCTGTACGGCGTACCTGCCGGCGGCACCATGGCCCATTCCTGGGTCCAGATGTTCGACAGCCAGTATGAGGCATTCAAGACCTACTGCCAGATCTATCCCCACAATGCCACGCTGTTGGTGGATACCTACAATGTGCTCAAGTCCGGCGTGCCGGATGCCATCCGGGCCTTTGATGAGGTGCTGAAGCCCCTGGGCATCCGCAAGTGCGGCATCCGTCTGGACTCCGGCGACATGGCCTATCTGACCCAGGAGGCCCGCCGCAAGCTGGACGCCGCCGGCTGGACCGAGTGCCAGATCTCCGCCTCCAACTCCCTGGACGAGTATATTATTCAGGACCTGCTGCTGCAGGGCGCCAAGATCGATGTGTTCGGTGTGGGTGAGCGGATGATCACTGCCCGCAGCGAGCCGGTGTTCGGCGGTGTGTACAAGCTGGCGGCTGTGGAAGATGGAGACGGGAAGATCATCCCCAAGATCAAGGTCAGCGAAAACCTGGACAAGATCACCATTCCCCACTTCAAGAAGACCTATCGGATCTTTGACAACGCCACCGGCAAGGCGGAGGCGGACTACATCACCGTCTGGGACGAGACGGTGGACGAGAGCGCCCCACTGGAGCTCTTCGATCCCAGGGCTACCTGGAAGCGCAAGACCTATACGAACTTTACCGCAAAGCCCCTTCAGGTCCCGGTCTTTCAGGGAGGAGAGCTGGTCTATCAGCTGCCCGCCCTGCCGGAGATCCAGGCCTACTGCCGTGCCCAGGTGGATACCCTGTGGGACACGGTGAAGCGGTTCGAGAACCCTCACACCTACTATGTGGATCTGAGTCAGAAGCTGTTCGACATCAAGCAGGATCTGCTCTGCCGGAGCAGATGACCCAACAGCCCCGCCCTCCGGCGGGGCTGTTTGTTCACAGAATATTGGTTGCGGAGTGCTGGGTATTTCGGTATAATAATAAGATAAGCGGTCGAAGCTGAGAGAGAAGGAGGTGGACCGCACCATGCGAAAAAGAAGTCTGCCCCAGCCGGAAGAGCGGACGGAACGGCGGATCTCCGCCGCCACCAGCCTGTCCATCTGCGCACTGACGGTGATTGCCCAGATCGTGCTGACGCTGGCGCTGACCCAGTTGCTGGCGGAAAAGATCAGCTACGTCTATTTCATTCTGGAGCTGGCTGGCGCAGTGGTGGCGATCTGGGTGTATCTGCGCCCCGGCAGCCCCTCCTATAAGCTGGTGTGGATGTGCCTGCTGCTGGCCCTGCCGGTGGCCGGTATGATTCTTTTCCTTCTGTGGGGCGGGAGCCATCAGGCCAAAAGCCTGAGTCTGCGGAAGGTCGCCCCTCCGGTGGAGCGGGAGGGCGCCCGTCAGGCCAGCGCCGCCAATGTGGCCCACCTGAGCCGCCGCTCCCCGGCCTGGGGACGGCTGGCCTCCTATTTGCAGTCGCGGGACTTCCTGCTGTACGGCGGCTCACAGGCCCGGTATTTCGCGGAGGGAGCCGATTTCTTCGATGACCTGGTGCTCCACCTCCAGAGAGCGGAGATCTACATTTTCCTGGAGTATTACATCCTGGCGGAGGGCCAGATCTGGGACCGGATCTTCCATGTGCTGCGGGAGCGGGCCGCCGCCGGTGTGGAGGTGCGGATCATCTTCGACGACTTCGGCAACCTCACCCGCTTTTCCGACGCCTCCCTACAGGCCCTGCAGGACGCTGGCGTGGAGGTGGAGGTCTTCAATCCAGTCCACCGCTACGTGAATCGGATTTACTTCAACTACCGGGACCACCGGAAGATCGCCGTCATTGACGGGGTGCACGCCTACACCGGAGGCATCAATATTGCCGATGAATACGCCAACCTCTTTGTCCGGTTCGGCCACTGGAAGGATACCGGTGTCCGGATCGACGGTGCCGGGGCCTGGGGCTTTGCCTCCCAGTTCATTCAGATGTGGAAGATGATCGGCCGCTCCCTGCCCAATGAGGACGACTACTACCGTCCCCGGGTGGAGATCGAGGGCACCGGCTGGTGCCAGCCCTTCACGGACGGTCCGCTGAACAATCCGGACAATCCCATCGAGGACACCTACCTCCAGCTGATCGCCTCCGCCCAGAAGATGCTGTATATCACCACGCCCTATTACGCGGTGGAGGAGTCCATGCAGAAGGCCCTGTGCATCGCAGCCGACGCAGGGGTGGACGTGCGGCTGGTGGTACCCGCCATCCCGGATAAGAAATATGTCTACATGGTGGCGGAGACCTACTGGGGTGAGCTGCTGGCCCACGGCGTCAAGATTTACCGCTATACCCCCGGTTTCGTCCACGCCAAGAGCGTCATGGTAGACCGGGAGGTGGCCCTGGTGGGCAGCACCAACATGGACTACCGGACGTTCCAGCTGCACTACGAATGTGCCGTGCTCCTCTATCACATGCCCGCGGTGGAAGACCTGCTGGAGGATATGGACCGGATGGTGGCCCAGAGCGCGCCCTATACGCTGGCGGAGTGGAATCAGCGGTCTTGGCTGCGCAAAATGTGCGCCTCTCTGCTGCGGCTGGTGGCCATCTGGTTCTGACGCGGCCGCTCTCATTTTGCTTTAGGAGGTCCCCATGTCCCGCGAATTGACACCACAGGAGGCTGCGGAGCGCAGCCTCATCAAAAAATACCGCAAGGAGCTCTGGAACCCCTTCATTGCCGCCGTCAAGCGGTATGAGCTGATCGCTCCCGGAGATCGGATCGCCGTCTGTATCTCCGGGGGAAAGGACTCCATGGTGCTGGCCAAGCTGATGCAGGAGCTCCAGCGCCACACAGAACAGCCCTTTGAGCTGGTTTTTCTGGTGATGGATCCGGGCTACGCCCCGGCCAACCGGGCGCTGATCGAGGAGAACGCTGCCCGCCTGGGCATCCCCATCACCGTGTTCCGGAGCGATATTTTCGACGTTGCCTATCAGGTGGAGAAGAACCCCTGCTACTTATGCGCCCGGATGCGCCGGGGCTTTCTGTACAGCAAGGCTCAGGAGCTGGGCTGCAACAAGATCGCTCTGGGGCACCATCTCTCCGACGTGCTGGAGACCACGCTGCTGGGCCTGTTTTACGGTGCCCAGCTCCAGACCATGCCCCCCAAGCTCCGCAGCAGAAATTTCCCAGGCATGGAATTGATCCGTCCGCTGTATTGTGTCCATGAGGACGCCATCATTGCCTGGAAGAACTACAATGGGTTGCGGTTTCTCCAGTGCGCCTGCCGCTTCACAGAGGAGCGGGACGGTGCGGCCGACGGTGTGGGCGAGAGCAAGCGGCAGGAGATGAAGCTCCTGCTGCGGGAGCTGAAAAAGACCAATCCCAATATTGAGAAGAGCATGTTCCGGGCCATTCACGGCGTCCAGCTGGACACGTTCCCGGGCTTCAAATTCCGGGGCAGGGCGTTCGCGTTTCCGGAGGCCTACAACCTGCGGGGCGCCTCCTCTGCGGAGGATGAAGCGGCGCTTTGATACAGAGGAGGTGCGCAGATGAATTACTATCGCTGTGAGAACCCGGACTGCGGGTTTCTGGCAGAGGAGGAACCGGATGTCTGCCCCCAGTGCGGGGGCACCTTTTTCCTCTCTGTGGACGAAGAGGAGCTGACGGGGCCCGATTGGGTGCAGCTGGGCAACCGGGCCGTGGATGAGGAGCGGCCGACGGACGCGCTGGCCTGCTACCAACAGGCGGCGGCCCTGGATGATATGCTGGGTGTGACGAACCTGGGGTGGTGCCTGGAGGCGGGGATCGGCGTGCCTGCAGACCCCCGGCAGGCGGTGGTGCTGTATGCCCAGGCCGCCGCCCGGGACTATATGCCCGCCCTGACGAACCTGGGGTACTGCTATGCCCATGGCATCGGTGTGGCGCGGGATGATTCCAAAGCGGTGGAGTGCTTCCGAAAGGGGGCGGAAAACGGCTTTCCCAGGGCCCAGTTCCTGCTGGGGGAGGCATATTCCCGCGGCCTGGGAGTGGAGCAGAGCGACGAGGAGGCCGCCCGCTGGTATCAGTCCGCCGCGTGGCTGGGTTATCCCGCGGCGCAGACAGAACTGGGGCGTTGCCTGGAGTTCGGCACCGGCCTGCCCCAGAGTATCGAGCAGGCGGTGAAATGGTACCGCGCTGCGGCGGAGAACGGCAACGCGCCGGGCCAATGCTGCCTGGGGTTCTTGTATGAGAGCGGCCAGGGCGTGGAGCAGAACTGGGAGGAGGCGGTGCGGTGGTACCGCGCTGCTGCGGAGCAGGACTATCCCCGGGCCTTGTGCAACTTGGCTTGGTGCTATGAGCATAGCAAGGGCGTGGAGCAGGACTACCCGGAGGCGGCCCGGCTGTATCTCCGCGCTGCGGAGCAGGACTATCCTCGGGGACAGCTGTGTATGGGCTTCTGCTGTGAGCGGGGCCGGGGTGTCCCGCTGGATCCGTCGGCTGCCGCGGATTGGTACCGGAAGGCGGCCGAGCAGGAGGACGAGGACGCCCAGTGCTGCCTGGGGTTTCTGTACGAGAGCGGCCAGGGGGTGGAGCAGAGCTGGGAGGAGGCGGTGCGGTGGTACCGTGCCGCCGCGGAACAGGGCCTGCCCCGTGCCCAGTGCAATCTGGCATGGTGCTATGAATACGGCAAGGGCGTCCCCCAGGATTTGGGAGAGAGCTACCGTCTGTACCGGAAAGCGGCCGAGCAGGGGGATGCCAGAGGACTTTTCTGCGTGGCCCGCTGCTTTGA
>NZ_CAKVVF010000052.1:0-1346 GCF_934833455.1 Oscillibacter sp. KLE 1728 | reverse complement strand
GACTATGGCCGCGGTGTGACGCAGAACAGCACGGAGGCAGTGGCCTGGTATCAAAAAGCGGCGGACGCGGGTTCCGCGGCGGCCATGTGCGACCTGGGCGTGTGCTATGAACGCGGTGAGGGCGTGGAGCGGGACCTGAGCAGGGCTGTGAGCCTGTATCGCCAGGCGGCCGAGGCGGGCAATGCCGCCGGGCAGTGCAATCTGGGATTCCTGTATGAGAGCGGCGAGGGCGTGGAGCAGAGCTGGGAGGAGGCGGTGCGGTGGTACCGCGCTGCTGCGGAGCAGGGGATGCCCCGTGCCCAGTGCAACCTGGCCTGGTGCTATGAGTACGGCAAGGGCGTGGAGCAGAACTGGAAGCGGGCTGTCCACTGGTACCGACAGGCGGCGGACCAGGAGGACCCCCGGGGGATGTTCTGTATGGGCATCTGCTGCAAATACGGCCGCGGCGTGGAACAGAACTGGGAAGAGGCGGTCCACTGGTATCGCAGGGCGGTGGATGCCGGTTCCGCGGCGGCCATGTGCAACCTGGGCGTGTGCTACGAGCGGGGCGAAGGCGTGGAGCGGGACGCCGCGGAGGCAGCCCGGCTGTACCGACAGGCGGCGGAGCGGGAGGACGCGGCCGCCCAGTGCAACCTGGGATATCTGTATGAGACCGGAGAGGGTGTAGAACAGAACTGGCAAGAGGCTGTCCGCTGGTATCAGGCGGCGGCGGAGCAGGGCTATCCCCGTGCCCAGTGCAACCTGGGCGTCTGCTGGGAGTTCGGCCACGGCGTGGCGAAGGACCCGGCCAAGGCAGCCGATTTGTACCGGCAGGCTGCAGAGGGCGGCGACCGGGTGGCAGCCTGCAACCTGGGATATCTGTACGAGACCGGTGTCGGCGTGGCCCAGAGCTGGGCAGATGCGGTGAAGTGGTACCGCCAGGCAGTGGAGGAGTCCGAGCCCCGTGCCCAGTATAATCTGGCCTGGTGCTATGAGCACGGCAAAGGCGTGCCCCGGGATCTGAGGCAGGCGAGAGAACTCTATCAGGCCGCAGCGAAGCAAGGGTATGCGGGCGCCCAGGAGGCAGCGGACCGTATGGAGAAAGATGGGAGCAGGCGACGGGGCGGCGGATTCCTCCGGGGCTTTCTGGACGGCCTGCGGGGCCAGTGAACGGTCTTACATAGTGGCGGGCGCGGGATCGGGATTACGCGCCCGCTTGAAAAAACATGTGGAAAAAAATAAAAAAGGGGGTTGACAAAATCACGCTTTTCTGTATAATAATATCTGTTCGCTGCGGAGTGAACACAACTTCATAGCGGGTTTGTGTAAGGGTAGCACAGCAGACTCTGACTCTGTATGTGAGGGTT
>NZ_CAKVVF010000051.1:0-14558 GCF_934833455.1 Oscillibacter sp. KLE 1728 | reverse complement strand
GCCTGCTCGCCGAACAGGTCGGTCTCGGTCTCCTCCTTGAAGGTGGTCTCCAGGATGCCGGCGCGGCCGGCGCCGATGCCGGAGGCATAGGCCAGAGCCACTTCTTTGGCCTTGCCGGTGAAGTTCTGCTCCACGCAGATCAGGCTGGGCACGCCCTTGCCCTCCAGGTACTGGCTGCGGACCGTGTGGCCGGGGCCCTTGGGAGCCACCATGATCACGTCCACGTTGGCGGGGGGCACGATGGTCTTGAAGTGGATATTGAATCCGTGGGCGAAGGCCAGGGTCTTGCCCTCGGTCATGTACGGGGCGATCTGCTTGTTGTAGATGTCGGCGCACAGCTCGTCAGGCACCAGCATCATCACGATGTCGCCGGCCTTGGCGGCCTCCTCCACTTCCATCACGCGGAAATTGGGACAGGTGGCGGCGAACTCCTCCGCCTTGGCCCAGTGGGAGGAGCCCTTCCGCAGGCCCACCACCACGTTGACACCGCTCTCGGCCAGGTTCTCAGAATGGGCATGGCCCTGAGAGCCGAAGCCGATCACGGCCACGGTCTTGCCGTCCAGCAGGCCCAGGTTGCAGTCAGTGTCGTAATACTTTTTGATTGCCATGTTCGTGTTCTCCTTTTCTGTTTCTTGACGATGTGGGTGGGAATGGTTTTGCCGATGGGCCCTGAACAGAACGGCCGAAGTGAAAGAAAAAAGCCTTTGCCTCTTGCAAGCAAGAGGCAAAGGCTTTTGAAACACCTTCGCGGTACCACTCTTGTTAACGGTGGAAGATCCTTCCGCCGCCATCTCAGCAGGCCCCAACAGGCCCTGCACGGTAACGGGTGCGCCCGGCACTGCCTATCAGAGAGTTCTCTTTCAGCAGGCTACTCCAGGATGATTTCACCAGATCCGACGCTTGTTGCCTTGCACCAACCGGCAATTCTCTGAAAGCGGAGCGAAGCGGGCTACTTGTTCCCTTCATCATATTTTGGGTATGCAAAGACGGTAACACACTGTTCCGCCCCCTGTCAAGAGAAACTTGCGCTCAACTTCCCCGCTCCCGCAAAGTTTTATTGGTTTGACCAATTCCATCCCTTTTCAAACGCGAAACCTTATGTATTTTCCCCACGATTTTCCGCCAAGCCTGTACAGGGACCGGCCAGACCAGCCCAAAGCTCTGCGCTTAGGGTTCCTCTTTTTATTAAATGGAAATATTTTCTAAATATTTTTGATTTCAAAGGAGAAGTGCCAGAAAGTCTCATAACAGGCGTTTAAAACTTGAGAAATCCGCCGAACATGTTCTTGCGCGGACAAAAGTCGTTGACGCAAAGACGCGCCCAGTATTACAATGTGGTCGATACAAACACGGACGGAGGCCGCGGCGCGGTCATCCGCCAAGTCTGGTTTTTGGAGGGATTCACCATGAGCATTCAGAACGAGTATCTAAGCGGCCTGATGGAGCGCGTGGTCCGGCGGAATCCGGCAGAGCCGGAATTTCACCAGGCGGTCCAGGAGGTTCTGACCTCCCTGGTCCCGGTGGTGGAGGCGAAGCCGGAGTATATCAAAGAGGGCGTCATGGACTGCCTGGTAGAGCCGGAGCGGATCATCAAGTTCCGGGTGCCCTGGGAGGATGACCAGGGCAACATCCACGTGAACCGGGGCTTCCGGGTGCAGTTCAACAGCGCCATCGGCCCCTACAAAGGCGGCTTACGGTTCCACCCCTCCGTGTACGAGGGCATCATCAAGTTTCTGGGCTTTGAGCAGATCTTCAAGAACAGCCTGACCGGCCTGCCCATCGGCGGCGGCAAGGGCGGCAGCGACTTCGACCCCAAGGGCAAGTCCGACGCGGAGGTCATGCGCTTCTGCCAGAGCTTCATGACCGAGCTCTTCAAGTATATCGGGCCGGACACCGACGTGCCCGCCGGCGATATCGGCGTGGGTGCCCGGGAGATCGGCTATCTCTTCGGCCAGTACAAGCGGCTGCGCAACGAGTTCACCGGCGTCCTCACCGGCAAGGGCCTCAGCTACGGCGGCTCTCTGGCCCGAACCGAGGCCACCGGCTATGGTCTGTGCTACTTTGCCGACAATATGCTCAAGGACGCGGGCCGCAGCTTTGAGGGCGCCAAGGTAGCCATCTCCGGCTCCGGCAATGTGGCCATCTACGCCTGCGAAAAGGCCACGGCCCTGGGCGCCAAGGTGGTCACCATGTCCGACTCCAACGGCTTTGTCCACGACCCCAACGGCATCGACCTGGCGCTGGTGAAGCAGCTGAAGGAGGTGGAGCGCAAGCGCATCCGGGAGTATGTGACCGTCCGCCCGGAAGCGGAGTACCACGAGGGCTGCTCCGGCGTGTGGCAGGTGCCCTGTGACATCGCCCTGCCTTGCGCCACCCAGAACGAGCTGGATCTGTCCGCTGCCAAAGCCCTGATCCAGAACGGCTGCTTCGCCGTGGCCGAGGGTGCCAACATGCCCTGCACTCCCGACGCGGTGGAAGCCCTGCAGGCTGCCGGTCTCCTCTTTGCCCCCGCCAAGGCCGCCAACGCCGGCGGCGTGGCCACCTCCGCCCTGGAGATGAGCCAGAATTCCATGCGCATGTCCTGGTCCTTCGAGGAGGTGGACAGCCATCTGAAGGACATTATGACCAACCTTTATCACAACGCCGCGGGCGCCGCCGCCCAGTACGGCAAGCCCGGCGACCTGGTGGCCGGCGCCAACATCGCCGGCTTCCTGAAAGTGGCTGACGCCATGCTGGCCTACGGTTTGGTCTAAGGAGGGCATCAGCATGAGCGACTATGTTTCCCGCGTGTCCGCCGACCTCCAGCAGCGGTACGCCGGCCAGCCGGAGTATCTCCAGGCCGTTCTCACCTGGCTGGAGATGATTGCCCCGGCCCTGGAGGACAATCCCATCTATGAGCGGGTGGACCTGCTGACCCGAATGGTGGAGCCGGACCGAATGCTGACCTTCACTGTGCCCTGGATGGACGATCAGGGCATGGCCCACACCAACCACGGCTACCGGGTGCAGTTCAACAGCGCCATCGGCCCCTACAAGGGTGGGTTGCGGTTCCATCCCTCCGTCAACCCCTCTATCGTGAAGTTCCTGGGCTTTGAGCAGACCTACAAAAACGCCCTGACGGGGCTGCCTATCGGCGGCGCCGCCGGCGGCGCGGATTTTGATCCCCGGGGCAAGAGCAGCCGGGAGATCATGCGCTTCTGCCAGAGCTTCATGACAGCTCTGTACCGTCTGATCGGCGCAGACACCGACATCCCCGCCGGCGACATCGGTGTGGGCTCCCGGGAGATCGGCTATCTCTATGGCCAGTACAAGCGGCTCACCGGAAAGGCGGAGAGCAGCGCTCTTACCGGCAAGGGCCTGACCTACGGCGGCAGCGTCATCCGCCAGGAGGCCGCCGGCTTCGGCACTGTTTACTTCTTGGCCCGGATGCTGGAACACCAGGGCGAGACCCTGGAGGGCAAGCGCCTGGCCGTCTCCGGCTTCGGCAACATGTCCTGGGGCGTGTGCCGCAAGAGCGCGGAGCTGGGCGGCAAGGTGGTCACCCTCTCCGGGCCGGACGGCTATGTCTACGATCCCGACGGCGTCTGCACCCAGGAGAAGTTCGATTTCATGCTGTCCATGCGCGCCGGCGGCGCCGACAAGGTGGAGCCTTACGCCGACCGCTTCGGCGTGGAGTTCTTCCCCGGCAAAAGGCCCTGGGAAGTGCCGGTGGACATCGTGATCCCCTGCGCCACCCAGAATGAGCTGGACGTGGAGGATGCCGTGATGATTGTGGCCAACAACGTCCGCTACTATGTGGAGGCGGCCAATATGCCCGCCACCGCCGAGGCCCTGCGCCTCCTGCGGCTGAGTCCCAAGATCCTCACCGCAGGCTCCAAGGCCTCCGGATCCGGCGGCGTGGTGGTTTCCGCCCTGGAGATGGTCCAGAACAGCCTGCGGTACAGCTGGACCCGCCAGGAGGTGGACAGCCGCCTGAAGCAGATCATGGGCGGCATCTACGATGCCTCCGCCGCGGCGGCGGAGGAGTACGGTCTGGGATACGACCTGATTGCCGGTAATGACATCGCCGCTTTCAAGAAGATCTCCACGGCCATGATCGCCCAGGGACTGTGATTCTCCCCCTCTTCAAAACACACAAAGCGGCCGCCCTTCCGGGCGGCCGCTTTGTTCCATACATTTCCTTTGTGGTGGGACCGGCGGTCCGGCAGATGCCGGGCCGCCGGTTTTGTTTCCCGTCCCACAGCGTTCAGAACAGCCCGCTGATCCGGCCGTTCTCGTCCCCATTGATCCGCTCCGCGGCCGGTACTTTCGGCAGTCCCGGTATGGCCCCTCACGGGACAGGTCCCGCGGGGACTCCGCATTTAATCCAGTTGGACAGGCCCAGCCCGTCCAGCTCAAGGTTTTGCCTCCGGCAAAACGCTTGGACGCCGCTCCCGCGGCGGTATGACCATGCCTCAGAACAGCCCGCTGATCCGGCCGTTCTCATCCACATCGATCCGCTCCGCAGCCGGTACTTTCGGCAATCCCGGCATGGTCATGATATCTCCCGTCAGGGCCACCAGAAAGCCTGCCCCAGCGGACACTTTCAGGTTCCGGACCGTCACAGTGAAGCCCCGGGGCGCTCCCAGCAGGGAGGGGTCGTCGGAAAAGCTGTACTGGGTCTTGGCCATGCAGATGGGCAGTTCCCCGAACCCCAGCTCTGTCAGCCGCCGGGCCTGCTTCTGGGCGGCAGGCGTCAGTACCACGCCGTCCGCATGGTAAATCCGCCGGCAGATAGTCTCCAGCTTCTCTTCGATGGACCCCCCCAGCGCATAGCTGTACCGGAAGTCGGACGGCTGCTCACACAGCCGGACTACCTCCTCCGCCAAAGCAGTTCCGCCGGCGCCGCCCTTGGCCCACACCTCGCTGAGGGCCACGCTCACCCCCAGCTCCCGGCATTTCTCCTCTACCAGCTTCAGCTCCGCCGCCGTGTCCGTGGGGAACGCATTGATGGCCACCACGCAGGGCAGGCCAAATACGTTTTTGATATTGTCCACATGCTGGAGCAGGTTGGGCAGTCCCCGCTCCAGGGCCGCTAGATCCTCTCTGCCCAGCTCCGCTCTGGCTGCGCCGCCGTGGTGCTTCAATGCCCGGACCGTGGCCACGACCACCACCGCGTCGGGCTTCAGCCCCGCCATGCGGCACTTGATGTCCAGAAACTTCTCCGCCCCCAGATCCGCGCCGAAGCCCGCTTCCGTGATGGCATAGTCCCCCAGCTTCAGAGCCATCCGGGTGGCGGTGACGGAGTTGCAGCCGTGGGCGATGTTGGCAAAGGGTCCGCCGTGGATCAGGGCCGGAGTATGCTCCAGCGTCTGAACCAGATTGGGCTTCAGAGCGTCCTTCAGCAGGGCCGCCATGGCGCCGGCCGCCTTCAGGTCGGCAGCGGTCACCGGGGCGTCATCATAGGTGTAGCCCACCACGATCCGCCCCAGACGGGCTTTCAGATCCGGGATGTCCGATGCCAGACACAGCACGGCCATGACCTCGCTGGCCACGGTGATATCAAATCCGTCCTCCCGGGGCACACCCTGCATCCGGCCCCCCAGGCCATCCACGATGCTGCGCAGCTGCCGGTCGTTCATATCCACACACCGCCGCCACGTAATCCGCTTGACGTCGATCCCCAGGGCGTTACCCTGCTGGATGTGGTTGTCCAACATCGCCGCCAGCAGGTTGTTGGCCGCGCCGATGGCGTGAAAGTCCCCGGTGAAGTGGAGATTGATGTCCTCCATAGGCACCACCTGGGCATAGCCGCCGCCGGCGGCGCCGCCCTTGATGCCGAACACCGGCCCCAGGGAGGGCTCCCGCAGGGCCACCACGGCATTTCTGCCGATCCGCCGCAGCCCGTCCGCCAGCCCTACCGTAGTGGTGGTCTTGCCTTCCCCGGCAGGGGTGGGGGTGATAGCGGTCACCAGAACCAGCTTACCGTCCGGCCGATTTGTCTCCTTCAGAAAGCGGTTGTCGATCTTGGCTTTGTATCTGCCGTATTGCTCTATATACGCCCCATCCATCCCGCAGGCGTCCGCAATATCCGTGATGGGAAGGGGCTTCGCCTCCTGGGCGATCTCGATATCGCTTTTGATGGTCATGGCTGCCTCCTGTTTTCCGGGCTGTCCGTGTCCAGACACCCTGCTGTTTCATGTTCGATTATACCGGCTCCCCCGGGTAAAAGCAACAGTTCTCTCCAAATCCCCTTATTTTCCAACCTTTTACAGGTAAAACACCGGCGGCGCCTGCTGCACAGCGGTCTCTGCGTCCATGTCCTTTGTTATCTGTAAATGTGATAGCCGGTTGCATAAGATCCGTTCTAGCAGTTTCTCCTCCGCAGATGCTATAATATTGTACAGAGAAGAAGGCGCTTATATCTTAAAAACTGTGCATTCAGACGAACAGAGGTGTATGAAAAGAGGAAAGAGCACATAAGGAGGTACGTATATGGAAACTCTGGAGAAAAAAGGCAAAGGTTCCGCGTTGCTCCCGTTCCTGCTATTTATTGTCATCTATCTAGGTGCTGGCCTGTACTTCCAGGCACAGGGTGTAGAGATGGCCTTCTACCAGTTCCCCTCTGTCACAGCCATGTTCATCGCCCTGCTGCTGGCCTTCTGCCAGGGCAAGGGCACCATCGATCAGAAATTCACAGTCTTCGCCAAGGGCGCCGCCAACGAGAACGTCCTGACCATGCTGATGATCTACATCCTGGCCGGCGCCTTCTCCACCGTGGCCAGTGCCATGGGCGGCGTGGACGCCACCGTGAATCTGGGTCTCAGCGTCATTCCCGTGCACTTCCTGGCCGCCGGCGTGTTCGTGATCTCCGCGTTCATGGGCACCGCCACCGGCACCTCCATGGGCACCATCAGCGCCATTGTTCCTATCGCTGTGGGCGTGGCGGAAAAGGGCGGGTTGAGCCTTCCCCTGTTTCTGGGCGCCTGCGTGGGCGGCGCCATGTTCGGCGACAACCTCTCTATGATCTCCGACACCACCATTGCCGCCACCCGCACCCAGGGCTGCCAGCTCCGGGACAAGTTCCGGGTGAACTTCCTCATTGCCCTGCCGGCGGCTATCATCACCATCATCGTGCTGCTGGTCGTAGGCCGGCCTGAGACCGTGACGGAGATGGGAAATCTGTCTTTCAACGTCATCAAGGTCATTCCCTACCTCGCCGTGCTGGTACTGGAGCTGATCGGCATGAATGTGTTCCTAGTGCTGACCATCGGCATCTTCGCCGCCGGCATCTTCGGCCTGGCCCTTGGCGATCTGGATATCCCCCTCTTTGCCCAAAGCATCTGGAACGGTTTCACCGGCATGAACGAGGTCTTCTTCCTGTCCCTGTTCTGCGGCGGCATGTCTGAGATGATCGCCCACAACGGCGGCATCACTTGGCTGATCGAAAAGCTGGGCCGCATGATGAAGGGCAACAAGTCCGCCCAGGTGGGTGTCGCGGCTCTGGTGTCCCTGGCAGACTGTGCCACTGCCAACAATACGGTGGCCATCATTGTCAGCGGCCCCATGGCCAAAAACATGAGCCGTATCCACAAAGTGGATCCCCGCCGCACCGCCTCTCTGCTGGACGTGTTCTCCTGCGTGCTTCAGGGCATGATCCCCTGGGGCGCCCAGCTGCTGACTGCCGCCAGCCTCACCACGATATACGGCGTGACCATGAACCCCATAGACATCCTGCCCTATATGTGGTACTGCTGGATTCTGGCCGCCGTGGGCATCCTCTCCATTTTCATTCCCTTCGCCGACGGCATCTGCCGCAAGGACCCCTGGAACTGGGAGTACGATGTGGCGGAGTCCGGCGTGGCTGCCAAGAAGGCTTCTCTGGAGCTGGAGCGGCAGGAGTCCGCGCAGACGCCCATCTGACCTGCGTGTCTCTTGCTAAAAAAAGACCGGGCGCCCTGAGGCGCCCGGTCTTTTTCTCCTCTGTCAGGTCCCCTCCTGAAGCCGCCTGGTGAAGGCGATGGAATCCGCCAGCGCCTCCTCCAGCAGGCGGACGAACTGCTCCGTCAGCGGAGAGGGCCGGCTGCTGCGGATGTGGATCCAGCCCAGGTGGACCGAGGTCTTCCCCAGCAGCGGGATCGTGACTACGCTTCCGTCCGCCAGCCCCTCCGACAGCAGGCCGCTGCCGGAGGTGAACGCATCGGTGGACGCCAGCACGTACATCGCCGTGGCCCGGTTGTTCACGCTGATGCACTTTGCCGGCTTTTTCAGAGAGACCATGGGGTACTCCTCGAAAAAGTCCGACGCCACGCCTTGGTCGTGCTCAAACGCCACATACGGATATCCGTCCAGTTCCTCCTCCGTTACGCTGGAGCGGCCAGCCAGCGGATGCCCCCCGCGAACATAGATACAGGGGCAGACGGCGGCCAGTTCGTGGAATTCCAGCTCCCGGGCGTCCAGCAGCCGGCAGATAATCTTCTCCGTCAGATCCGTCAGGCAGATGACGCCCACGTCCGCCCGGTGGTCATAGACGTCGTCAATCACACCGTCCATCCCTGTCTCCCGGAGGCCAAATCGAAAGCGGTTTTCACCGGCGATTCGGAGCAGCCTCAAAAATGCATCCACTGCAAAGGGATACCGCTGGCAGGAAACGGAAAAGCGCACCGGAGCCGCGGCGTTGCGTGCCTCACCATACAGGCTCTCGATCCCGCGCTTCTGCTCCAGCAGGGAGACGGCGTAGCTGAGAAACTCCTTGCCCTCCGGCGTGAACTCCACGCCCCGGTTGCTGCGGGCCAGCACCCGAATGCCCAGTTCGTTCTCAAGCTCCCGCACCGCCGTGGAAATCCCCGACTGGGACAGGAACAGCTTCTGGGCCGCCTTGTTGATGGAGCCGCATTTGGAGATCTCCACGATGTACTCAAGCTGCTGAAACGTCATAGAAAGCCTCCTCTTCCCCTTTCGATCTCACTTTTCTATTATAGGCATTTTGAGCTGGTTGTCAAATCGTTATCAAAAAAACTGTCAACGCATCCCGCAAAACGCATATTAACAGCTTTGCGCCCTTTGTGCTATTCTATAAGTAGAACCAAACAAAAGATATCAGTTATTTGAGAAATTTTCTGTTTAATATCACCTGCGTTTTTCGATGGATGCACAGATTTTCCCCCTCTCTTCTCTCTATCCCCGCAGCCGCGTCAGAGTCTCTCTGATAGCGAAAATTTGAATACCAGTCAATTTTGCCCCTGCGGAGCGTCTCCGGAGGGGCCGGTGAAGAAAGGAAGATCGACTGTATGAACACGGAGAAAAAGTTCGGTTTTGCCACGCGTCAGATCCACGCCGGCCACATGGAAAACGCGGCGGGCTCCTTGTGCGCCCCCATCTATCAGACCTCCACCTTCGCATTCTCCACCGTCCAGCAGGGCGGCGCCCGGTTCGCCGGCGAGGAGGGCGGATATATCTACACCCGTCTGGGCAACCCCACTCTGGGCGCTGTTGAGGAGAAGCTGGCCTCCCTGGAGGGCGGCGAGGCCGCCATGGCCGCGGCCTCCGGCATGGGCGCCATCTCCTCCGCCCTGTGGACCTCTGTGGTGGCCGGGGACGAGATCGTGGCGGATGAGACGCTGTACGGCTGTACATACGCGCTGCTGAACCATGGCATGACCAAGTTCGGCGTGAAGGTCACCCTGACGGACCTGTCCGACATTGAGAACCTGAAGAAGAACCTCACCGACAAGACCCGGGTGGTGTACTTCGAGACCCCCTGCAACCCCACGCTGAAGCTGCTGGACATCGAGCTGATCGCCAAGACGGCCCATGCCTTCAACCCCGACATCCGGGTGATCGTGGACAACACCTTCTGCACACCGTACCTGCAGCGTCCTCTGGAGCTGGGCGCGGACGTGGTGGTTCACAGCGCCACCAAGTACCTCAACGGCCACGGCGACGTGATCGCAGGCATCGTGGTGGGCAAGGCGGACTTCATCTCCCAGTGCCGGATGTTCGGCCTGAAGGATATGACCGGCGCCGTCCTGAGTCCCTTTGATGCGTTCTTGATGGCCCGGGGCCTGAAGACCCTGGACATCCGCATGGAGCGCCACTGCGCCAACGCCCAGAAGGTGGCGGCGTTCTTCACCAGCCATCCCGCGGTGGCCAAGGTCTATTATCCCGGCCTGGACACCTTCCCCGGTCACGAGATCGCGGCCAAGCAGATGAAGCTGCCCGGCGGCATGATCTCCATCGAGCTGAAGGCCGACCGCGCCGCTGTTGCCGCCGCGCTGAACAAGCTGCAGCTGTGCACCATCGCCGTGTCTCTGGGCGATGCGGAAACTCTGGTGGAGCATCCCGCCACCATGACCCACTCCACCTATTCTGCCGAAGAGCTGGCAGCCGCCGGCATCTCCGAGGGCTTGGTCCGCATCAGTGTGGGTCTGGAGGATCCCGAGGATATCATCGACGATTTCAAGACGGTTTTGGATACGCTGTAATTGATCCCGCTGCGGGGCCGCTCCTCCTCTCCTACATTGGGAGCAGCCCCGCTTTCCCGCGGATCCGCGTACCTCCTTTTCGCCGTCCCGGTCTTTCCCCACCCTGCCGGAGGCGGCCAAAAAGGCCCGGCTTCTCCGCCGGGCCTTTTTGTGCTTCTGTACCTGCCGCCTGTTGTGCGTCTCTCCTCCCGCGGCGGGCGGCCCTTGAGCAGGAAAAAGCGCCGTGCGCACATGCGCACGGCGCTTTTTCCTGTTTGGTTCAGAGAGGTAAGCGTGGGGAATGCTCAGTCCTCAGCCATTTTGCGATACTTGGCGTAGCGGTCCTTGGCGTCCTGGACGGTCTTCTCGTACAGGCGCTGGGCCCGGTCCGGGAAGTTGATCTGCAGGGAGGCATAGCGGTTCTCGCCCTTCAGATAGTCCATCATCTTGCCGCTGTCGGGCTCGGGAGAATCCAGCTGGAAGGGGTTCTTCCCCTCCGCGATCCGGCGGGGATCATACCGGTACAGGTGCCAGTAGCCGCACTCCACCGCCTTCTTCATCTCCTCCTGCGTGCAGCTCATGCCCGCCTTGATACCGTGCTCCAGGCAGGGGCAGTAAGCGATGACGATGGCCGGACCGGGATAGGACTCTGCCTCCCGGATGGCCTTCAGGGTCTGGGCTTGGTCGTAGCCCATGGCCACCTGGGCCACGTAGATGTAGCCGTAGCTCATGGCGATGGCGCCCAGGTCCTTTTTCTTGACCTCCTTGCCGCCGGCGGCGAACTTGGCCACTGCCGCAGTGGGCGTCGCCTTGGAGGACTGTCCGCCGGTGTTGGAGTACACCTCCGTATCCATCACCAGCATGTTGATGTCCCGGTTCTGGGCCAGCACGTGGTCAATGCCGCCGAAGCCGATGTCGTAAGCCCAGCCGTCGCCGCCGAAGGCCCACACGCTCTTCTTGGTCAGATACTCCTTGTTCTGCAGGACAAAGGCGCCCTCCTCCGTGGGCTCCGCCTTCTCCAGGGCGGCGATCAGCGCGTCGGACACCTCCCGGGTCACGGCCGGGTCCTGCCACTTGGCAAGATACTCCCCGATCTCAGATACGGCCACACCCTTTTCCTTCAGGGCTTTCAGCCGCAGCTCCACCTCCCCATGGATGGACCCGTGGGCCCGCAGGAAGCCGTAGGCGAACTCCGCGTTGTCCTCGAACAGGGACTGCTCCCAGCAGGGTCCAAAGCCCCGGCTGTCGCAGGAGTAGGGCGTCATGGGCATGGCACCGCCGTAGGCGGAGGAGCAGCCGGAGGCGTTGGCCACGTACATGCGGCTGCCGAACAGCTGGGTCACCAGCTTGATGTAGGTGGTCTCCGCGCAGCCCGCGCAGGCGGCGGAGAACTGGAAGTAGGGCTTGGCGAACTGGGCCGTCTTCACGCTCTTGTCGCTGATAATGTCCTTCTTGAGCAGCTTCTCGTTCATCGCGTAGTTGTCGAAGTTGGGCTGCTGCTCCCTCTGGGTCTCGAAGGGCACCATCTCCAGCGCCCCCTTGGCCGGGCAGGCGGTCAGGCACACGCCGCAGCCCAGGCAGTCGTAGGGAGAGACCTGCATCCGGAAGGAATAGGCAGGGGCGTCCTTGCCCAGGCCCTTAGCGGGCACGGTGACGAAGGATTCCGGCGCACCGGCCTTCTCCTCCTCCGTCAGCAGCACGGGCCGGATGGCCGCGTGGGGACACGCCATGGCACAGCGGTTGCACTGGATGCACGCGTCGGGATTCCACTGGGGCACCGTGACGGCCACGCCCCGCTTGGAGTATGCGGTGGTGCCGTTCTCCCAGGTGCCGTCCAGGCAGTTGTGCCTCTTAAACAGGGACACCGGCAGCTTGTCGCCGTGCTGGCGGTCCATGGGCACCACGATCTCCTTGACGAAGTCCGTGCCCTTCAGCTCCTCCGGCGCGCCGTCCTTGGCGTCCGCCCAGGCGGCGGGGACCTCCACCTTCGTCATGCCGGTCAGACCCACGTCCACGGCCCGGTTGTTCAGGTCCACGATCTCCTGGCCGCCCTTTTTGAAGTAGGAGTTGTAGTTGCCCTGCTTCATCTCCTCCACCGCCAGGTCGATGGGGATCACCTTGGTCAGCTGGAAGAAGGCCGCCTGGAGAATCGTGTTGATCCGGTTGCCCAGGCCCAGGTCCCGAGCCAGCTTCGTGGCGTCCATGATGTAGAAGTTGGCGTGCTTGTTGGCCAGGTCCCGCTTCATCTTGGCGGGCAGCCGCTCCTCCAGCTCCTCCGCGCTCCAGGGGCAGTTCAGCAGGTATGTGCCGCCGTCCTTGAGGTCCGCGGTGGTGTCATATTTGTCCACATAGGTGGGCGCGTGGACGCCCACGAAGTCCGCCGCGGATACCAGATACGTGGCGTGAATGGGCTGGTCGCCGAACCGCAGGTGGCTCTGGGTCAGACCGCCGGACTTCATGGAATCGTAGGAGAAATACGCCTGGGCGTACTTGTCTGCCGCCAGGCCGATGGTGGTGATGGCGTTCTTGTTGGCGCCCACCGTGCCGTCGCCGCCCAGGCCCCAGATCTTGCAGGATACCTGTCCTGGATAGTCCAGGGCGATCTCCTCATAAGGCAAGGAGGTGAAGGTCACGTCGTCCTCGATGCCGATGGTGAAGCTGTTCTTGGGCTCCTCCTTGGCCAGGTTGTCGTACACCGCCACGATCTGGCCGGGCGTGGTGTCCTTGGAGGCCAGGCCGTACCGACCGCCCACCACCACGATGTCCTTCCGCCCCGCCTGCTGCAGGGCGCTCTGCACATCCAGATACAGCGGCTCACCCACGGAGCCGGACTCCTTCGTCCGGTCCAGCACGGCGATCTTCTTGCAGGTGGCGGGGATCGCATCCACAAAATGCCGGATGGAGAAGGGGCGGTACAGGTGCACCTGCACCATGCCCACCTTGCGGCCCTTCCTGTTCAGATAGTCCACCGTGTCCTTCACCGTCTCCGCACCGGAGCACATGATGACGATGACTTCCTCCGCATCGGGCGCGCCGTAGTAGTTGAACAGCTTGTAATCCCGGCCGGTGAGCTTGTTGATCTCATCCATGTAGTGCTGGACCACGCCGGGGATCGTGGCGATCTTCTCGTTGGCGCCCTCCTTGCACTGGAAGAACACGTCCGGATTCACCGTCGTGCCCCGGGTGGAGGGGTGCTCCGGGTTCAGGCCGTTCTTGCGGAACGCCGCCAGCTGGTCATAGTCCACCAGCTTGGCCAGGTCGTCATAGTCCAGCGCCTCGATCCGCTGCATCTCGTGGGAGGTGCGGAAGCCGTCGAAGCAGTGCATGAAGGCATACCGGCCGCCGATGGCGGACAGGTGGGCCACCGCGCCCAGGTCCATGGCCTCCTGGGGGGAGGAGGACATCAGCATGCCGAAGCCGGTCATTCGGCAGGTCATCACGTCGGAGTGGTCGCCGAAGATGGACAGGGCGTGGGCACTGACAGTCCGGCAGGAGATGTGGAACACGCCGGGCAGGAACTCGCCGCCGATCTTGTACATAGGCGGGATCATCAGCAGCAGGCCCTGAGAGGCCGTGTAGGTGGTGGTCAGCGCGCCCGCCTGCAGGGATCCGTGGCAGGTGCCTGCGGCCCCCGCCTCGGACTGCATCTCAATGACCTCCACGGGTTTTCCGAAGATGTTGGTCCTCCCCTTGGCGGACCACTCGTCCACCTTCTCCGCCATCACGGAAGAGGGCGTGATGGGGAAGATGGCCGCCACCTCTGTGAACGCGTAGGACGCGTACGCCGCGGCGGTGTTGCCATCCATTACTACTAGTTTTTTCTTAGCCATGTCTCCTGTTTTCCTTTCGATCTCACTTGGTCTGTTCTCATTGCCTCAACACCGTCCGCTGCCCGCTCCGGGGCAGCGGACGGCACTCCAGGGAGCTTACTTTATACCGGGATAGGCCCGGGCCACATAGTCGGCGATCCTGCGCACCGCCTCCTTCAGGTTTTCGTCGGAGTTGGCGAATACCAGCCGCAGATAGCCCTCGCCCATGTCACCGAAGGCGGAGCCGGGCACCGTCACCACTCCTGCGTTCTCCAGCAGCTCCTCCGCAAACGCTTGGGAGGTCTTG
>NZ_CAKVVF010000050.1:0-14641 GCF_934833455.1 Oscillibacter sp. KLE 1728 | reverse complement strand
TCGGAAAGCCCTGCACGCCCCTGGTAAAGGCCGGGGACCATGTGGACATGGGGCAGAAGATCGGTGACGGCGAGGGACTGTGCGTCCCTGTTCACGCCTCGGTGTCAGGCACCGTGAAGGCCGTGGAGCCCCGGAGCCACCCCAGCGGCCAGCCCCATCTGGCTGTGGTGATCGAGAACGACTTTCAGAACACCTACCACAGCGCGGTCCCGCCCTGCGCCGACACGGATGCCCTGGACGCCGACGCCTTGATCCGCCGCATTCGGGAGGCCGGGCTGGTGGGCATGGGCGGTGCCACGTTCCCCACCGATATCAAGGCGAACATCGGGAAGGTGGAGACCCTGATCGCCAACGCCTGTGAGTGTGAGCCCTATATCACGGCGGATGACGCCCTACTCTGCACGGATGCGGACCGGGCGATTCGCGGACTGCGGCTGCTGCGGCAGCTGCTGAAGCCCCGGCGGACAGTGATCGCCATTGAGGACAACAAGGAGCGGGCCGTTTCGATCCTGACGGACAAGCTGAAGCAGCAGGACGAGGTGGAACTGGTCGTGCTGCCCACCCGCTACCCCCAGGGGGCGGAGAAGCAGCTCATCCAGGCAGTCACCGGCCGCCAGGTCCCCTCCGGCGGATTTCCCAAGGATGTGGGGTGTGCGGTCTTCAACATCGCCACCTGCGCCAGCGTATGCCGGGCCGTGGCGGACGGGGAGCCCATCCTCCGCCGGATCGTCACGATCACCGGCCACGGGATCAAGGAGCCGAAAAACCTGATCGTCCCCATCGGGACGCCTTTCGCCCACGCCATCGAGGCGGCGGGCGGCCTGCAGGGGGATGTGTGGAAGGTCATCGCCGGAGGCCCCATGATGGGCCGTTCCCAGGCGGATCTCTCCACGCCGGTAATCAAGGGCACCAACGCCATTGTGGCGCTGACCAGCGCCGATGACCTGGAGTCTCCCCACCCCTCCTGCATCCGCTGCGGCAGGTGCGTGTCCGTCTGCCCGATGGGGCTCCAGCCGCTGTACCTCTATCGCTTCTCCCGCTGCCGGGATGTGGGAATGCTTCGGCAATACAGCATTCTGGACTGCGTGGAGTGCGGCTGCTGCGCCTACACTTGCCCGGGGAAGCTGCCCATCGTGGCGGCGATCCGGGAGGGAAAACAGCGGGTAAGGGAGGAACCATCATGAGGTTTGCCATGTCTTCATCCCCGCATATCCGCTGCGGCGACAACACCCGGCGGATCATGCTGGACGTTTTGATCGCGCTGCTGCCCACCCTCCTGGCGGGAACGATCTTCTTCGGGCTCCGCTGCCTGCTGCTTGCGGCGGTATCCATTGCGGCCGCAGGATTGGCCGAGGCGCTCTGGAACAAGCTTACCGGCCGGTACCAGACCGTGGAAGATCTCTCGGCCGCCGTCACGGGGCTGCTGCTGGCGCTGACGCTCCCGGCCACCGTGCCCTATTGGATGGCGGCGGTGGGTGCGGTGTTTGCCGTCATTGTAGTGAAGGCTGCCTTCGGTGGCCTGGGCCAGAACATTTTCAATCCCGCGCTAGCGGCCCGCGCCCTGCTGCTGTTGCTGTTTCCCGCGTCCATGACCCGTTTCGCGGCCCCTGGGGCATCCGTTCCCCTGGACCTGGGCTCCGCAGACGTGGTCACAGCCGCCACGCCCCTCCACAGCATGGTGATGCCCGCGCTGCCGGACGTCCCGCTTTCGGAGATGTTCCTGGGCAGCATCGGTGGGTGTATCGGTGAGGTCTCCGCGCTGGCGCTGCTGATCGGGGGCGGATATCTGGTGGTCCGCGGGGTCATCAAGCTGCGGATCCCCGTCAGCTATCTCGGAACGATGGCGGTCCTGAGCTTCGCCTTCGCACCGATGGAACCGCTTCGGTGGATGCTGTACACTCTTCTGGGCGGCGGGGTCCTGCTGGGGGCCCTCTTCATGGCATCGGACTACGCCACCTCCCCCGCCACGCCCGGCGGGCAGGTGCTCTATGGGATCGGCTGCGGCGTGCTGACCGTGCTCTTCCGCTCCGTCGGTCTCTACCCGGAGGGCGTCACCTACGCGATTTTACTGATGAATGCCGCGTCCTGGCTGCTGGAGCGCTTCACGCCCACCCGCCTGTTCGGCGCGCCGCAACGGAAAGGAGGCCTTCGATGAAGGCAAAAGAGCTGCTTGTCAGTGCCGGTTCCCTGCTGCTTGCCGGCCTGATCCTGGTAGTGGCTGGGAATGCCGTGGCTCCCGCCGCGGCCGCAAACGCCGCAGCGGAGCAACAGGAGATGATGGAGACCCTGCTTCCCGGAAGCACGGTCTTCACCCCGGAAGAGGACACGGGGACCGATGCCAATATTACGGCCGTCTGGAAAGGGGAAGGCGGCTGGATCATAGAGACCACTGTGGACGGCTATGCCGGCCCCATCCGCCAGTGGACCGGTGTGGACAGCAATGGCCATGTAACAGGTCTGGTGGTCCGGGACATGGAGGAGACCTTCGGCCTGGGCCGGAACGCATTGACGGACATTGATTTTCTGGTACAGTTCGTCGGCACCTCCGGAGAGGCGGAGGTGGGCGGTGGTGTGGACGCGATCACCGGCGCCACCGTCACCTCGCGGGCGGTTGCCCGTGGCGTCAGTTCCGCCTGCGCGTATGTCACCGGTGCAGATGTCAGCACGTCTGCGACAGAGTGGGGAGGTTGATGCTGTTTGAAAAAGATCATTGTATCGCCGCTGTGCACGGCGTCCATCTGCCTTTCCGTGACCTTGCTGGCAGCGGGTCTTGCCGCTCAGATTGCAGCGGCGCTGGTCCCCAACATCATCCTGCCCGCGCTGGACATTCCCACGCTGGCGGCCCTCTCTCTCCTCGCGCTGGTCCTGGAGGTGATCCTCTTTGGGGAGAACCACCGGTTCTGGGCAACCTCGCTGATCGTGGGCACTGTGGCGTTCGGCGTGCTCTCTCTGTGCGCCGGCAGTGTGCCGACGGTGCTGGACGTGCTGCGGGTCGGGATCCTGGGCGGCGCTGTGTTCCTGATCTGTGAGGTGCTGCTCCACTCCATCCTGGACCGGATCTCCTCCGGCGCCGCGGGCAAGTACCCCAGGAGCATGGCTGTGGTGTCCGCGCTGCTGCTGTGGCTTGCTGCACAGATCCTGATGAGTATTGGGATTTAAAACTGCGGTCGGGGTTCCCATACGGCAGGGCAGCGAGCTGCGTGGATCGGTTCGCCGGTACAGTCCAGCTGTTCTGCAAGCCCGGACTATCCGTTCCGGTACCGGTTGTATGCGGAGCACCGGAAGGCCGAAGCCGCCTGAAAAACCCTCCATCGCTAAAAAACAAGGGCCTCCGGCAAGATGCCGGAGGCCTTTTTCATATCCCCGAGAACTGCCGTGAGCTGTGAAAACATCGGACCGCAGCGAAGGATTGGGCGGCAACGTGATCCCGCAAGCTGTGTGTTCTTGTCAATACCGTTGCAAACGCGGCTTTGACGCAAGCCGTTTCAGCTGCCGGCAGGCATTTGGGGATGGTAGTCCATTTTCCCGTGGAGACCCCACCGAGTCTTCCGCACCTCTGTCCCATTTACACAGGGATCACCGGCAAGCAGGGATTTCAATGCGCCTCCCCGGGTGGGGGAAGGTCTCAGTGCTCCAGCAGGGTGAGTCGTTTCAGAATATGTCCGATGTCCGCAGGGATGCAGACAGACCGCCCCCGAATCTCCGGGGGAATATAGGACTCCTTCTGATTGATACAGGCATAGGCAGCGCTCCGGTTCTCCAGGGTCATCTTCCAGAAGGGATACTTGATGATGCCCGGGGTGTTGCCGCCCACCCCCAGCTCCAGGAACAGCAGCCGCCGTCCCCTGTGCCGCCGTAGGAAGTCCTCGTACCGCCGGGCGGCGGCATACCAGCCCGCATCCTGGACGAAGGTATCGTCGCACCGCAGGTTCATGGCCATGGGACAGCCGCACCTGGGGCAGCGTGGCACCAGCTCCGTGGGGATCCGCATGTCCCTCTGTTCTGCAAACATTTTGCGGACGGTCTCCTCGTTGTCATAGGTCTCCTGATGGCAGGGCTTGGAGCACTGCCACAGGCCATAGTCCCCCTGGGTGTAGAACAGCCGCTGCTTGTCGAAGCCCGCCAGCTGGAACTGGTGGTCCACATTGGTGGTCAGGACAAAGTAGTCCTTGTCCTTTATCAGCTTCAGCAGATCGCCATATACAGGCTTCGGCGCCTTTTCATAGCGGTTTACCAGGATCTGCCGGCTCCACCAGGCCCAGTACTCCTCCAGGCTTTCAAAGGGATAGAATCCGCCGGAGTACATGTCCTGGATGTCGTACCTGGACTGAAAGTCGCTGAAATACCGCCGGAACCGTTCGCCGGAGTAGGTCATCCCCGCAGAGGCGGACAGACCCGCCCCCGCCCCGACCACCACTGCGTCCGCAGAGGCCAGGGCCCCCTTCAGCTGCTCAATCGGGTCCGAGGAGACGGCGGTAGATGGCTGCGTCCAGGTCTTTGAAAACATTGAAGATCACCCTTTCTACGGAAGTTGTCTGCTGCTCCAGAAATTCCCGGACCGTTCTCACGGCGATCTCGGCGGCCTCCTGGTTTGGAAAGTGGAACTCCCCGGTGGAGATGCAGCAGAAGGCCACACTGCGGAGATCATGCTCCGCGGCCAGCGCCAGGCAGGAGCGGTAGCAGGCGGCCAGCTCCCGCCGGTCCTTCCAGGTCACCCACCTGCCCACGATGGGCCCCACAGTGTGGAGCACATACCGGGCCGGCAGGTTATAGGCACGTGTCAGCTTGGCCCGGCCGGCGGGCTCCGGGCGGCCCTGGGCCCGCATAATTTCTGCGCACTCGTCCCGGAGCTGGAGCCCCGCCGCCGAGTGGATGGCGTTGTCGATGCAGCTGTGGCAGGGGGCGAAGCAGCCCAACAGAGCGGAATTATCTGCATCCACAATGGCGTCCGCCCGCAGCCGGGTGATGTCCCCCTGCCAAAGGATCAGGCGGGGATCTCCTGCAGTGGGCGGCAGGGCATCCCCGTCCACCACGTCCTTTTCCTCCCGCTCGGTGGACAGGAGGGCATCCTGGACTTCCAAAAATTCAGGGGCTAGGGGCATGGGCGGCCGGACATTCATCAGAGAGCGGAGCAGCCGCCGCTGTGAGAATGCATCCACCGGAAATGCTTCCGCCTGCTCCCGGTACTGAGGCATTTCCGCCAGAAGGGTTTGATTCAAATATTGTACCTGTTCCCTGCGATCCATGGGTCTCCTCCAAAGGAAAGATTCATTGTACGGTCTGATACCGGAAATGCCAGAGCGGAAGCCTGCGCAGAGCGCTCTCCCAGGTGCTTACAGAGGGCGTCCCCTTCTGCGGGAAAGCGCAGGCTGCTTCACCCCTTGCTTTCTATTGTACGGCGGGATTCACCACTCGTAAAGTACGCACAATGCTGTGACATAGGCACCGGGAGGTAACCAATGGGCTGCGGGGCTTTCCACGGGGCGAAATTTCTCATCGCCGCCCCATGGGAGCTTGACAATCGCTCTGCAGGTACCATAAAATATGGATGATATCAGAGGATTTGAAGTGATCGGTATACAGGAGGGACCTGCAGATGGCAGCCGCGGCAAAAGAACTTCCGGCCTGTCCGGTAGAAACCACGCTGACGCTGATCAGTGACAAGTGGAAGGTGCTCATTCTCCGGGATCTGATGCCGGGGACAAAGCGTTTTGGAGAATTGAAGAAGTCCATCGGCTCGGTCAGCCAGAAAGTGCTGACGGCCCAGCTCCGGGAGATGGAGCGGAGCGGCCTGCTGACCCGTACGGTCTATCCGGAGGTCCCGCCCCGCGTGGAATACACGCTGACCGACCTGGGGTACAGCCTGAAACCCATTCTGGACGCCATGAGGAACTGGGGCGAGGCGTATAAGGCCCAAAAACAGGGGTAGCCCTCCCTCAGCGTCAAGCCGCCTGCTTTGGCGGCCTTTGCGGGGCGGTCCCGAGAGAGCCCCGGCCCAGCAAAAAACAGACTGCTCGTGCAGTCTGTTTTTTGGATCCCGCCGTCCCGCAGCGGCAGGGCCCGCAAGGGTGCAGGCTCCCTCAAAGGGGAAACGACTCCATTACCAGAGTCAGGAGCGGGATCGTCAGGATCGAACACAGGGTGGAGGCAAACGCGATCTGCGAGGCAAAGACGGCGTCGCAGTCATACTTGTCCGCCAGAATAGAGCCCGTGCTGCCGGCGGGCATCCCCGTCATCAGGATGCAGACATTGGTCAGCGTCGTGTCCAGGTGGAGCGGTTTGAGCAGTACGCACAGCAGAAGCGGGTACAGGACCAGCCGCAGGCAGGTGTACCACAGAACAGGCTTTGAGAACATGGAGCGGATGGGGGCGTCCGCCAGGATTGTCCCGATGACGAACATGGAGACCGGGACGGTGCAGCTGCTGACCGAGGCGACGGCGCTGTCCAGGAAGCCCGGCAGGGACACCGGCGATGATGCAGGGGTGGCGGACCAGCTTGCGGAAGGCGTCCTTCCTGCTGACGCTGGTGAAGAGGGACAGCCCCGCCGTCCACATGGTGAAGCGGAGCGGGATCTGGAACATGGACGTGTAGATCACGCCCAGATCCCCAAACAGCAGGCGGGCCACCGGCAACCCCACAAAGCTGGAGTTGGAACAGATGATGCCGTAGGAGAGAACGCTCCTCTGCTCCCGAGGGTACTTTCGGAAGAGCAGCTTGCTGCCGTATATGGACATCAGCTGGATGACTGCGGAAAGTCCAACCGCCAGCAGGCAGTTCCGGGCGAAGCCGTCTGGGAACGCCATCCCGCCTAAAAAGGACTCGACGATATTGCAGGGCAGGATCACATCGATCAGCAGGTCGGAGAGCATCTTCCGCCCCGCCGCGTCGATGATCTTCAGCTTTTTGATGAGTACGCCCGTCAGGATCAGAAGGAACATCGTCTCCTGCAGGGACAGCATCTCCCAGAAAAACTCCATCCGCACGCCTCCTGTCCGGTCCCCCGCAGGCCCCGGTCTGCATTGTTATTCATTATATACCACCCAGAC
Source organism: Oscillibacter sp. KLE 1728 (assembly GCF_934833455.1). Lineage (NCBI taxonomy): Bacteria > Bacillati > Bacillota > Clostridia > Eubacteriales > Oscillospiraceae > Oscillibacter > Oscillibacter sp. KLE 1728. Next base: position 7,594 of record NZ_CAKVVF010000050.1, on the reverse strand, counting down.
GGGATTGCAAGCGCCGGACACTTCTGTGCTTTTGTCACAGAAATCCCGGTCGGCGTGTGGTATACTCTTTTTAAAAGAGCCGCCGGACGGCCCGGCTCCCGGTGCCGGGAGCCCCGCCGCAGCAGCGGCGCGGACAGAAAGGATGCGTATGATGGGATTCTTTGGATTTCTGCAGCGGCCGGACCTGGGACAGGGGCTGGAGCGGTTTGCCGCCACGCCGAACGCCCTGCTGCTGGACGTGCGCACACAGGAGGAATATGCGGACGGTCATATTCCGGAGAGCCGGAATCTGCCGCTGCAGACGTTGGGGCGGACAGAGCTTCTGCCCCCCGCCCGGGAGACGCCCCTCTTCGTCTACTGTCTCAGCGGCGTCAGGAGCCGTCAGGCGGCCGGCCTGCTGCGGCGCATGGGGTATACTGATGTGACGGATCTGGGCGGCATCTGCAACTATCGTGGAAAGGTGGTCAAGTGAGATGAAAGTCATCATTGTAGGCGGCGTGGCCGGAGGCGCCACCGCCGCGGCCCGGCTCCGCCGGCTGGACGAGACCGCGGAAATCGTGGTATTTGAGCGGTCCGGATATGTATCCTACGCCAACTGTGGTCTGCCCTATTACATCGGCGGCGTCATCACCGACAAAGAGGAGCTGACGCTCCAGACGCCGGAGAGCTTCTGGCGGCGTTTCCGGGTGGACATGCGGGTGCGCCACGAAGTCACAGCCATCCACCCGGCAGAGAAGACCGTGGACGTGCGGAATCTCGCCACCGGCGAGACCTTTACCGAATCCTATGACAAACTGGTCCTCTCCCCCGGTGCCCGGCCCACCCAGCCGGCGCTGCCCGGCGTAGGGATCGACCGCCTGTTCACCCTCCGCACGGTAGAGGACACCCTGAAGATCCGGGAATTCATCGAACAGCACCATCCCCGGTCCGCGGTGCTGGCCGGCGGCGGCTTCATCGGCGTGGAGCTGATGGAAAACCTGCGGGAGCTGGGCATCGACGTCACCGTGGTCCAGCGGCCCCGCCAGCTGCTGAATCCCCTGGACGCGGACATGGCCGCCTTCCTCCACGCCAAGCTGCGGCAAAAAGGGGTGCGGCTGCATCTGGGCTGCACTGTGGAGGGCTTTGCCGCCAACGGTGACCGGGTCAATGTGCTGCTGAAGAACGAGGCGCCCCTCACCGCCGACATGGTGGTGCTGGCCATCGGCGTCACGCCGGACACCGGCCTCGCCAAGGCGGCCGGGCTGGAGCTGGGGATCAAGGGCAGCATCCTGGTGAACGACCGGATGGAGACCTCCGCGCCGGACATCTACGCTGTGGGGGATGCGGTGCAGGTGAAGCACTTCGTCACCGGGCAGGACACCCTCCTCTCCCTGGCGGGCCCCGCCAACAAGCAGGGGCGCATCGCGGCGGACAACATCTGCGGCGGAGACAGCCGGTATCCCGGCTCCCAGGGCAGCTCCGTCATCAAGGTATTCGATATGACCATCGCCACCACCGGCGTCAATGAGAAGACGGCAAAACAGGCGGGCATCGACTGCGACAAGGTCTACCTCTCCCCCATGAGTCACGCCGGATACTATCCCGGCGGCAAAGTCATGACCTTGAAGGTGGTGTTCGAGAAGGGCACATACCGCCTGCTGGGTGCGCAGATCGTGGGTTACGAGGGTGTGGACAAGCGGATCGACGTGCTGGCCACGGCCATCCATGCGGGACTCTCCGCCCTCCAGCTGAAGGATCTGGATCTGGCCTACGCGCCGCCCTACTCCTCCGCCAAGGATCCGGTGAACATGGCAGGCTTTATGATCGAGAACCTGTCCCATGGGCTGGTGGAGCAGTTCTTCCCGGAGGATGTGGACGCCCTGCCCCGGGACGGCAGTGTGACGCTGCTGGACGTGCGGACCCCCGGCGAGTACGCCGACGGCCACGCGGAGGGCTTTGTCAACCTCCCGGTGGATGACCTGCGGGAGCGGCTGTGGGAAGTCCCGGTAGGCAAGCCGGTGTACGTTATCTGCCAGAGCGGCCTGCGGAGCTATATCGCGTGCCGCATTCTGGCCCAGCAGGGGTTCAAATGCTATAACCTCTCCGGCGGCTGGCGGCTGTATGAGGCGGTGGTGCGGGACCGGACCGCCGCACAGGAGGCCTGGCCCTGCGGGATGGAGAAGTAAACAGGAAAACGCAAGCCACCCGCTGCCTTTGCAGTGGGTGGCTTCATCCGTTATTTGTCTCAGCAGTCGGACGCGTGTTGATCTGCGGCCTTCTGCGGGTCTGCGGGGTGCGCCGCCCTCTCCTGCCGCAGGGCCGCCAGAATGCCCAGGAACACCGTCCCGCACATATAGAGGTACTGAAACCCCTCATCGCCGCCGCTGGAGTTGAACAGGTGAATGGAGGAGGGATCGTCATCCGGAAACACCAAGACGCCGCAGTACCGCAGCAGTCCATAGGCCATCCCCGCAGCCAAAAGGGCTAGTCCGATCAAAAGGCATACTCTGACACCCCGCCGGAAACGCAGAGTCTTCCGCTGCAGGCCCCAGCGGGCTGCGGCAAAGCAGAGGATGCCGTAAGGTACAGACAGCGGCAGAAACATCAGGGCCATCACCAGAAACAGTTTCAGCATACGACCTCCCTCATCGGTTATGCTATCCTCTCCGGAGCGGGAAGTCAACGGCACGCCTTCAGCGGGGTATCGCGTTTGCCGTCTATCATCCCGGCCCAACAGACCGGCGGCGCCACTACGCCGTTCAAGTATTTTGCCGAAGACAAAACCTTGGCGGGACAAGTTCGCCTCCTACACAAAAAAACAGGACACCCAAAGCTGGGTGTCCTGTTTCACTCTGGAGCGGGCAACGAGGCTCGAGCTCGCTTCCCGGCATCCCGCGAATGGCTGACCGCCATTCGCAGGACCCCTGCCTCACCTCTGATCCAATCGCGCCTTCGGCGCGGGGCGGAGGCAGCGAGTTCGCTTTCTGATGAAAAAACAGGACACCCAAAGTTGGGTGTCCTGTTTCACTCTGGAGCGGGCAACGAGGCTCGAACTCGCTACCTCCACCTTGGCAAGGTGGCGCTCTACCAGATGAGCTATGCCCGCGGAACAAGGGGTATTTTACCAGAGAAACACCCGCTTGTCAAGACTCTTCTGCAAGATTTTCCGAATTTTCTTCCGCAGCAGCCGCGGCGTCTCCGCCCATCACAAACTCGATCAGCCCCACCGGACCCTGTGCCGGATAATAGGAGATCGTCCAGGGCGGCGTCTCTGCCAGACCTCGCGCCTCCCGGAGCTGTGCCACCGTCTCCTCCACCCGGGCCTGGCCGTCCTCTCCCCAATAGCCGACCCGGACCGCCAGCTCTGTGCGGCCCTCGTCCAGCGCCGCCTCCAGCAGGGCGGACAGCGCCTCCGTACTGGTGGCGTTCACCACCGCCTGGATCTGCTCCGCCGTCCGGCGGTAGCTGACCTGGATGCTGATCTCATAGTACCCCCGCTGGGACCGGCTGGAGGCGGTGATATACTCCACGGCATAGGCGCCCATAGGCGTCTCCTGCTGGACCTCCGTAGTGGCCTGCTCCAGTGTGTCCGCCACCGTCAGATCGTCCTCGTAGTTGTAGAGGCGGACCGTGGCGCTCTCCGTGTGCTGGCCGATGAGGATCAGCAGGTCGTTCACGATGTCCTGGTAGTTCTCCGCCCGGAGAGTCCCGGCGGCCTCGCTCTCCCAGAACTTGCTGCTGTGGGGCTCCACGGTGGCATAGTTCCGCTCCAGCAGGGCGCTGCACCCCGTCAGGGACAGGCTGACGCACAGGAGCAGGGTGAGATGGCGCAGCTTCACGGCTCGGCGCCTCCTTTCCGGTCAGAATGGCCCAGGGACGGGCAGGGGCGCGCTTACAGCCCCAGGTCCTCGTCCACCAGCAGGACCTCCGTCTCCATGCCCAGCATAGGCCCCCAGAGAGTCACCAAGGCGCGGCAGACCCGCTCAGGACTCCGGCAGTCGTAGCAGCGGTCCGCCTTCACGGCGCAGGGCGTCTTCTTCCCCAGCTGCCGGGCGCGCTGGGGTGCAGCCACGTTCCGGGCCCGGTACACCGCCGCCTCGTAGGTGGGGGCCAGCTTGTTCCGGCCGATGACAAAGTACACCTTCTCATGGCCGAACAGCGTAGCGGACACCCGGTTGCCGGTGCCGTCGATGTTGACGATCTCCCCCGACTCCGCCAGGCCATTGGCAGAGGACAGGTACACCTGGGTCTGCATGGCCGCCTTCCGGGCGGCGTTCGCCTCCTGCTTCCAGTGCCAGATGACGGTGTTGTGGGCCGCCAGCTTGTCGTACACCCCCAGAGCGTCCAGGGTGGCGGAGCCGCCGAAGCCCACGGTCTTGCCGTCGATGGCGCCGTCCAGGTAGGCCGCGGCCTCCGCCGCCGCCGCAAAGGTGCGTACGGTGTAGCCCCGGCGCTCCAGGGCCTGCTGAACCTTCGTGAAATCTGTCATGTCAAATTTCCTCCTTCTGATAATCCCCAAATCCCTCGCCCAGGATCTCATGGGCGTCGCACACGATGAAAAAAGCCTTCGGGTCGATCTCCCGCAGCATCCGCTTGATGGGCACGATCTCCCGCTGCCTGAAGGCCACCAGCAGTACCTGCTTCTCCGCGCCGGTGTATGCGCCTTTTCCCTGAAGCAGCGTCACGCCCCGGTTCATATCCAGCAGTCCCTGGACCGTCTCCTCCCACCGGTCGGTGATGATGTAGGCCACACGAGAGGTATCCCACCCGTACAGGATCATATCCATGACCTTGGACAGCAGATACATCTGAATCAAGCCATAAAGTGCCGCGTTGACGGTGCCGAACACCACTGCAGCCAGGATCACCACCACCATGTCCGGGATCATCACCAGCTTACCGATGGGCAGCCAGGGGAATTTCAGCTTCAGCAGCTTGCCGATGATATCCGTGCCGCCCGTCGTGGCCCCCTGGGAGAATACCAATCCCAGCCCTACCCCCATCCCGGCGCCGCCGTACAGGGTCGCCAGGATCGGGTCCATCGGGGGGAAGGTATGCATCCATGCAATCACGTCAATGGCCAAGGAACTGACTGCCATGGCGTACAGGCTGCTCACCAGCAGGCGGCCTCCCAGCAGCCGCCAGCCCGCCAGAAACAGCGGCACATTGACAAGGATGGACAGCACTCCCACCGGCAGGACCGGCACCAGGGCGTTCACGATCTGGGCCAGACCCGTCACGCCGCCCATGGCGATCTGGTTGGGGGCTACGAACCAGTCAAATGCCAGGGCGTAGATCACCGCCCCCAGCGTGATGATACCGCAGCTCCTCACCTTCTGCGCCATAGATCTACTCCTTTTCTATCTGATTCAGTCCAGCAGATCCATCTGCCGCTCCTCGGAGTCCTCCTCCCGCAGCAGGGCGCCCGCCGCCGGGAGACTGCGCACCCGGTAGCGGCTCTGGTTGGTGATGGGCGTGTCCTCCAGCGCCTTCACCGTCTCCAGCTGGTACTTTGGCTTCAGGGTCATCACCGCCACCCCCTGGGTGGTGCGGGTGGTCTTGGGAGCCAGCAGAGCGGTGTGGAAAATCAGCGCCCGGGGCTCCGTGGAGTACACCGCCAGCTCGCAGTCTGTATCCAGCCTGCGGATACAGGCCAGGGGCGCCTTGTCGGAGTAGGCCCCCGTCAGCTTGCGGCGGTTGGAGGTGGTCTTGTAGGCGGTCAGGTCCACCCGGGCCGCCTTGCCGTTTGCAAAGAAGAACAGCAGGGCCCCGGCGTAGTCCGGTCCCGGCAGGACGGCGTAGATCACATTCTCGCCGCTGTCCATGGAGAGTTTCGCGGGCAGATAATCCCCCAGGGCGCTGGCCTTGGTGTCTTCAAACTCGCTGAGGCGGGTCTTGTACACCTGGCACCGGTCCGTGAAGAACATGATCTCCGCGCCGTTGGTGGTCTCAAAGGTCTGGGACAATCCGTCCCCGTCCTTGTACTTCTGGTCCGCCGCCATTCGCAAAGAGGCAGGGGTGATCTTCTTGAAGTACCCCTCCCTGGAGAGGAACACATGGACGGAGTAGTCCTCCACCTGAGCCTCCTCCACATAGGTCTCGATCTCGTGGCTGTACACGATGGAGGTTCGGCGGGGCTCGCCGTATTTCCTGGCCGCCTCCGTCAGCTCGTCCACCAGGATCTGCTTCAGCCGCCGGGGGGAGTTCAGGGTGTCCTCCAGGTCGGCGATCTCGTCCTGGAGGGCGGCGGTCTCGTTGACACGCTTGAGGATATACTCCTTGTTGATGTTGCGGAGCTTGATCTCCGCCACGTACTCCGCCTGGATCTGGTCGATGCCGAAGCCGATCATCAGGTTGGGGATGACCTCGGCCTCCTCCTCTGTCTCCCGGATGATTTGGATGGCCTTATCGATGTCCAGCAGGATCCGCTTGAGGCCCTTTAAGAGGTGCAGCTTGTCCTGTTTCTTCTTCATCACGAAGTAGACCCGCCGCCGGACGGACCCGGTCCGCCAGGCAGTCCACTCCTCCAGGATCTGCCGCACCCCCAGCACCTTGGGAGTACCGGCGATCAGCACGTTGAAGTTGCAGGCAAAGGCGTCCTCCAGGGGTGTCAGCTTGTAGAGCTTGGTCATCAGCTTGTCCGGGTCCACGCCCCGCTTCAGGTCGATGGCCAGTTTCAGGCCGGAGAGGTCCGTCTCGTCCCGCATGTCGGCGATCTCTTTCGCCCGGCCCGCCTTGATGAGCTCCGCCACCTTGTCCAGGATGGCCTCCACGGTGGTGGAGTAGGGGATCTCGTAGATCTCGATGAGATTCTCCTCTTTGACGTAGCGGTACTTGGCCCGGACCCGGACGCTGCCCCGGCCGGTCTCATAGATCTCCCGGATGGTGTTCCGGTCGAAGATCAGCTCTCCGCCGGTGGGGAAATCCGGCGCCAGCAGGGTCTCCATCAGGTCGCAGTCCGGGTTCTTCAGATAGGCGATGGTGGTGTCGCAGACCTCCTTCAGATTGAACCCACAGAACTGGGAGGCCATGCCCACGGCGATGCCGCTGTTGGCGGACACCAGAATGTTGGGGAAGGTGGTGGGCAGCAGGGCCGGCTCCTTCATGGTGTTGTCGTAGTTGTCCACGAAGTCCACGGTGTCGCTGTCGATGTCCCGGAACAGCTCGGCGCAGATGGGCGTCAGCTTGGCCTCCGTGTACCGGGGGGCGGCCCAGGCCATGTCCCGGGAGTAGACCTTGCCGAAGTTGCCCTTGGAGTCCACAAAAGGCGTCAGCAGGGCGCCGTAGCCCCGGGAGAGGCGCACCATGGTGTCGTAGATGGCGGCGTCGCCGTGGGGGTTGAGGCGCATGGTCTGGCCCACGATGTTGGCGGACTTGGTCCGGGCTCCCGTCAGCAGACCCATCTTGTACATGGTGTACAGCAGCTTGCGGTGGGAGGGCTTGAACCCGTCGATCTCCGGAATGGCCCGGGAGACAATGACGCTCATGGCGTAGGGCATGTAGTTGGTCTCCAGCGTGTCGGTGATGGGCTGTTCCACCACCGCCGCGTGAAGGCCGATGACGTTGGACGCGTCTACCTTATGCTTGTTGTCGTCGGTTTTTTTCTTTTTGGGCA
>NZ_CAKVVF010000049.1:0-14829 GCF_934833455.1 Oscillibacter sp. KLE 1728 | reverse complement strand
CCTGATTAAGCTCTTTATGCTTTTTCAAATAAATCTGGCGGCCGCTGACGCGGCCGCCTGATTCAGTCTGCAATGTCCCGTGTAGCATAGGCGTTCAGCTCCATGCCAGCCGTATGCCCTGCCAGATATTCATAATACCCCTGGGCGCCGATCATGGCACCGTTGTCGCCGCAGAGTTTCAGCGGCGGCAGGTATAACCGGATGTCTGCCGCCTCGCAGGCCCGACGAAGATCCTCCCGGATGACGGAGTTGGCCGCTACGCCGCCGGCGGCGCAAAGCACGGTGCGGCCAGTCTGCTTTGCCGCCTCCATGGCCCGGGGCACCAGTGTATCGCTGACAGCCTGGGCGAAGTCCCGAGCCAGCGCTGCCCGGTCCAGAGACTCCCCCACCTGCTGAGCATGGTGGGCCAGGTTCACCACCGCCGTCTTGAGGCCGGAGAAGCTCATGTCCAGCTCTGCCCCGTCCACATGGGCGTGAGGCAGGGTGTACACCCCGCCCGGGGACTGCCGGGCCAGGGCGTCCATGGGGGCGCCGCCGGGATAGGGCAGGCCCAGCACCCGGGCCGCCTTGTCGAAGCACTCCCCTGCTGCGTCATCCCGGGTGGCGCCCAGAATCTCCATATCCGTGTAGTCCCGGACGTCCACGATCATTGTGTTGCCTCCGGAGATGGCCAGGGCCAGGAAGGGCGGCTCCAGTTCCGGAAAGGCCAGGTAATTGGCGGCGATGTGGCCCCGGATGTGGTGCACCGGGATCAGGGGCACCCCCAGGGCAAAGGCCACCGACTTGGCGAAGCTGAGGCCCACCAGCACCGCGCCGATGAGCCCCGGGGCATAGGTCACTGCCACCGCGTCGATGTCGGACTTCTCACAGCCCGCCTGCCGCAGAGCCTGGTCCGTCAGGGCGGCAATGGCCTCCACATGCTTGCGGGAGGCGATCTCCGGCACCACGCCGCCGTACAGGGCGTGGAGGTCCGCCTGGGAGGCGATGGCATCGGACAGGACCGTGCGCCCGTCCTCCACCACGGCCACCGCTGTCTCGTCGCAGGAGGACTCAAAGGCCAAAATTTTCATGATCTGTCCCTCTCTTTTCCGTCACTGCTGCCAGGATACTCTCTCGCCCGGCGTCCCATTTGGATCAAAGGGGATGCGGACATATCTGCGGAATTTATCCGGCGCAAAGGTACTGGCATAGACAAAGCGGTGCTCCTCCATCAGGGCGGACTCGTCCACTTTCCCCTCCGCCCAGTACAGGGTCTTGTAGGGTACGCCGAACATCTCCGTGTCATACCCGGCGGTCCGGGCGCCGTTGCGGGCATAGAAGCCCAGCCGCCGCTCTGCCATGGCCGGGTCCGGGGCGTAGCAAGGGATCTCACTCTCTCCGAAGATCACATTGCCCCGCTCCGCCTCCCGGAGCTTCTCCAGGATCACGGAGCCCAGGCCGCCGTTCCGGCGGTCTGCGGCCACGCACAGATAGTCCAGCAGGGCCCAGCCGGGGTGGCCCAGCCATAAAAATGCCTCGCCGGCGATGTCGTCCCCGTCAAAGAGGCACCAGGGGCAGTACCGCCCCTCGGCCCACATCTCCTCCATATTCTTCAGGGGCTTCAGCTCCGCTGCGGGAAATGCTGTCCGCAGGTCCCGGTCATAGACCGTCCGCAGCTGCTCCAGTGTCGGGATCCTCAGTTCCATCGGTAAACTCCTTTGTCATGATGATGGCATCCTCCTTCGGATGCTCGTAATAGTTTTTCCGCCTGCCCACGCTGCGGAAGCCCCGGCTGCCGTACAGGGCGATGGCCCCGTAGTTGGAGGCCCGGACCTCCAGCGTCAGAAACGCCAGCTTGTGGGCCTGGGCAAAGTCCAGGAACACTTGCAGCAGCTTCTGGGCGATGCCGTTGCGGCGGCACTCCGGCCGCACGGCCACATTGGTGATGTACCCCTCGTCCAGCACCACCAGCAGGCCGGCGTAGCCCGCCACGTGGTCCTCGTCATCCAGGGCCACCAGGAAGGCGGCGCAGTCGTTCTGCAGCTCCTCCACCAGCATGTTCCGGGACCAGGGGGTGGTGAAGCAGATCCGTTCCAGCTCCGCCACCTCGTCCAGATGGTCCCCGGTCATGGGGACGATGCGCACGTGCATCTGTTCTCTCATGGTTCTCTCTCCTCTCGTTTTCCGGCATCCCCGCCGATGGTACGGGCATACAGCCCCACGCCCAGAAGGACCGCCGCGCCTCCGGCAACCGTCAGCCAGCCCGGCCGCTCGCCAAAGAGCAGGAGTCCCCAGACAGAGGCGAACACCGGCTCCATCAGCTTGACCGTGGCGATGAAGGCCGGCGGCAGATATTTCAGCCCCCAGCTGAACACATTGTGTCCCAGCAGGGTGCAGCATACCGCCATGCCCAGGGCCGTCAGCCCGTTCACCGGACCGTAGCCGGCCAGCGGCGTTCCGCTCAGCAGGGCCGCAGCCAGCAGCGTGGCCGCGGCGGACGTATACACCAGAAAGGTGTACACTGACGTGGAGAGCCGCTGCCGGCAGACCGTTCCGATCATGGTATAGACCGCCATGGCGGCGGCGCCGGCCAGGGCAATCAAATCTCCCAGCAGCGCATTCGTCCCGGCGGCGCTGTCTGCCAGCGCCACCACCGCGCTGCCTGCAAAGGCAAGCAGGACCGCGGGCCAGGTCCGGCGGGGCAGCCGCTGCCCCAGAAACAACGCCGAGGCCGCTGCCACAAAGAATACCTCCGTATCCACCAGCACCACCGCCGAGGCGATGGAGGTGGCCCGCAGGGCCCCAAAATACGCCGCGAAGTGGATGCCCAGAAACAAGCCGCTGGCAAGGCACAGCAGCACGTCCCGCCGGGTCAGGGATTTCAGCTCCCGCCTTCGTCCCGCCAGTACCGGGACCGCCATCAGCGCCGCCGAAAAGGCCATCCGGTACAGCGCCAGGATCAGGGACGGCGCCGTGGACCACCGGACAAACACCGCCGACAGGGACACCCCAGCCACGCCCAGCAGGACGATCAGCCGCTTCATGCGCCGCCCTCCCTTCGGATGCACTCCGCCGTCTCCCGGGGCGTCAAAGCCGTCACATCCAGGTGCCGGATGTCCAGGGCATCATACAGCGGCAGGTAGGCCAGGCTCCGGTCCAACACATCCGGTATTCGCTTTCCGGCGCGGATATCTCCCTCCAGCCGGGACCGCAGGGTCTCCGGTGTGCAGACCAGGGAGACGGCCCGCAGGACATACGGCTCCGTCAGGCGGCGGAGCAGGTCTTCCCAGATTTCCCGCCGGTGCAGGACCCAGCAGAAAATCACATGGTCATAGGCGGAGCAGCGGAGGAAGCTGTTCAGGAGAAAAGAGATGTTCTCCAACACCATCTCCCGGGTCTCCTCCGTCACCTGAAAGGGGTGGGCATCCCAGCACCAGTCCCCGTCCAGGAACACGCTCCGGTCCAGCAGCTGCTGCAGCTGGCGGCAGGCGGCGGTCTTTCCCACGCCAATAGGACCGCCGATCATATACAGGCGCTTCATGCGCCCATCTCCGGCGCACTGTCCGCCCAGGCCTGGAGGCGGTTGAAGAACCGCCCCACGTGAAAGCCGTCCGTGACGCCGTGGTGGACCTGCATGGCCAGAGGCAGCAGGGTGCGGCCGTTCTCCTTCCGGTAGCGGCCCAGGGTGAAGATGGGCAGCAGGTAGTCGTTGGCCTCCGGCAGCTCCAGGTGCAGACTTCGGAAGGAGGCCCAGGGCACGGCGGAGATGTTGAAGAGTCCCTGTCCCGCCTCCGGCGGGCGGGCTTCAAAGGTGTGGATGTCCCCATAGCGGGTCCGGTCCGCCTCCCAGTCCTGGCAGAAGGCCCGCAGATCCGGCTGGTAGGCGGTCCAGAGGACGGAGAAGGTCTCATCGTCCTTGTGAAAAATCGTATAAGTGGGGTCCACCCGGTCGTAGACGCCGATGGCCCCCGTCTCGTCCATAGCCATGCGGAGGGCCGGGTCCGCGTTGACCATCCGGGAGATGCCGTGGATCACCGACGGATAGAACCGGAGTCCCGACCCCCGCAGGCGGGGCAGCAGGGCGGAGATGTCCACGTCCACCGTCATGCTGTACCAACAGGGCACGTCCCGGTGGTAATGCTCAAAATACGGACGGCGGGGCCACGCGGCGTAGTCGATCTTCTGAAATCCCATCAGCCCTTGGCCTCCAGCCAGTTTCTGCCCCAGTGGGCGTCCGCCGTTAGGGGGACGGAGAGGGACACCACGTTCTCCATCTCCTCCTTCAGCAGCGCCGCGGCGGTCTCCGCCTGGGCCTCCGGGCACTCCACGATCAGCTCGTCGTGGACTTGCAGCACCAGACGGGCCTCCGGCAGTTCCTGCCGCAGGCGTTTCCGCACCGCCACCATAGCCAGCTTCATGATGTCCGCCGCGGTGCCCTGGATGGGCATGTTCAGGGCCACTCGCTCCCCGAAGGAGCGGAGGTTGAAGTTGGAGGACTTCAGCTCCGGCAGGTCCCGCCGCCGGTGGAACAGCGTCTCCACATAGCCCTGCTCCCTGGCCCGCTCCACAATGGCGTCCATATACGTCCGGACGCCTGGGAAGGTGGCGAAGTAGGCCTCCATATACGCCTTGGCCTCCGCCACGCTCACGCCGATGTCCTGGCTCAGGGAGAAGGCGGAGATGCCGTAGACGATGCCGAAGTTCACTGCCTTGGCCTGGCGGCGCATCTCATGAGTTACCTGGTCCGGCGCCACGTGGAACACCTTGGCCGCCGTCTCCGCGTGGAAGTCCCCGCCGGAGCGGAAGGCGGCGATCATGGCCTCGTCCCCAGCCATGTGGGCCAGCAGCCGCAGCTCGATCTGGGAGTAGTCGGCGTCCACTAGGACGCAGCCCTCCGCCGGGATGAACATCCGCCGGATCTCGCTGCCCAGGTCCGTGCGGGTGGGGATGTTCTGGAGATTAGGCTCTGTGGAGGAGAGGCGGCCCGTGGCCGTCACCGTCATCTGGAAGCTGGTCCGCACCCGGCCGTCCGGGTCCATGGCCTTCAAATGGCCGTCGGCCTAGGTGGATTTCAGCTTGGCGTACTGGCGATACTCCAGCACCGCCCCCACGATGGGGGCCTCGTACCGGAGCTTTTCCAGCACATCGGCGTTGGTGGACCAGCCGGTCTTGGTCTTTTTGCCATGGGGCAGGCCCAGCTTGCCGAAGAGGATCTCCCCCAGCTGCTTGGGGGAGTTGATGTTGAATTCCTCCCCCGCCATGGCGTAGATCTGCTGTTCCAGCTCGGCGCTCCGCCGGGCCAGCAGATCCCCGAAAGCACCGAGGGCCTTGGCGTCTACCCTGCATCCGGCGGTCTCCATCTCCGCCAGCACGGCGCAGAGGGGCATCTCGATCTCATGCAGCAGGTCCATCTGGCCCCGCTCCGCCAGTCTTTCCGCCAGGGCGCCGTACAGGGAGTCCACGGCGGCGGCGTAGCTGTCGAAGCTGGCCTCCGCCGCGGCGGCGTCCCCCAGCAGGGAGAAGGCGTCCGGTTCCAGGTAGAGGGCCTTTGGCAGCTCCTCGTTGAAATAGGCGACGAACAGGCGGGCAAGGTCATAGCTTCCCGCCGTGGCGTCCAGCAGGTAGGCAGCCAGGGCGGTGTCGAAGACGAAGCCCTCCGCCCGCAGGCCGTTTTCCAGCAGCGTCCGCGTCAGGTCCTTGACATTGTGGGAGACCTTGCGGACGTCCGCCGCGAACAGGGCGTTCAAAAGGGCGTTCCAGTCCCCCTGATACTTGTCGAAGAACAGCTCCGCCGTGACGCCGGTGTCCGCCCCGGTCCGGCAGACCACAGAGAGGCCCGTCAGGTCCGGCAGGGCCAGCACCGATACATGGTCCGCCGCTCGCCAGAGGGCCAGCAGCCGCTCCGTCTGAGCAGGCTCTGTGACCTGCTCCACGGTCATGGTGAAGTCCGCCCTTTCCGCCGCTGGCTGCTCCGCCGGGGACAGGCCGAACTTCTCGATCAGCTTGGTGAACTCCAGCTTCAAAAACAGCGGGTAGGCGTCCGGGCCGGGCTTCCGGCACAGGTTCTCCTCGGGATGGAAGTCCAGAGGCGCGTCGGTAACGATGGTGGCCAGCCAGTAAGACTCTCGGGCGCTCTCCTCCCCCTCCGCCAGCTTGCGGATGGCGGCAGGCTTGGCCTCGATGTCCGGCATTTTGGCGTACAGGTTGTCGATGCTCTCGTACTGCTGGATCAGGGCCATGGCGGTCTTCTCCCCGATGCCGGGGACGCCGGGGATGTTGTCGGAGCTGTCCCCCATCAGGGCCTTCAGGTCGATCATGTGGATGGGGGCGAAGCCGTACTGCTCTTGGAAGGCGGTCTCCGTCATATCCTTGGTGGTGGTCTGCCCCATGCGGGTGGACACCAGCTTCACCATGGTGTGGTCGGTAATGAGCTGCAGGCTGTCCTTGTCGCCGGTGACCACCACGCAGTCCCAGCCGTCCGCCTCGCACTTGCGGGAGATGGTGCCGATCAGGTCGTCGGCCTCCCAGCCCTCCTGCTCATAACGGGGAATGTTCAGGGCGTCCAGCACCTCTTTCAGCACCGGCACCTGGACCCGGAGCTCCTCCGGCATGGGCTTGCGGGTGGCCTTGTAGGCCTCCGACGCCTGATGGCGGAAGGTTGGAGCGTGGACGTCGAAGGTGACGCACAACGCGTCCGGTGCCTCCTCCCCCTCCAGTCGAAGGAGCGTGGTGAGAAATCCGAAGATGGCGTGGGTGTAAAGCCCGTCCCGTGTGGTGAGAGGACGGATGCCGTAATAGGCCCGATTCAGGATGCTGTTGCCGTCGATGACCATGAGCTTCATGGGGAGTTCCTCCTGCCCGCAGGCTGATTTTTCCATAGAGATATAGTATATCCCAAATCCGGCGTTTACGCAAGGCGGGTTTGCCTTGCAATGGGCCGCCGTCTGTGATAGATTGATGGAGAGGCGGTCCTGTTTTCGGATCATGGAAAGGAGGGCTACATCATGATGAAGTGCCGTCTGTTTTCCGCCCTGCTCCTGCTCTTTACTCTCATGGCGGCGGGCTGTTCCGGCCAGCCGGCAGCGGTAACCGCCGACGACCTCGCCGACCAGGTCTACATCTACGAAAAAGAGGGGTTTGGGAGCGATTTCTATATCACCCTCAACAGTGACGGAAGTATGCGCTGTTCCGAAGGAGCCCTGAGCAGCTATTTTGGGCTCGGCACCTGGAAACTGGACGGAGACACCGTGATCCTCACCACAGATGATGAAAAATTCGTCAACCGCTTTGCCGTCGAGGACCGTACGCTGGTGTACCAATCAGCGGATTCCACAGGCTTTATGTACCTGACAGTGTCCGACGGCGAAAAATTTCTGCCCTCCGGGGCTCCCGTCGGCAGCCTCGACATCGACGAGGGGTAACACGACGCCCCCACACCATTCCCGCCGGGCGGCAGATTGCCGCCCCTACATTTTTACGGGCTCTTCGCTTTTGCAAGTCCAAGGCCTAGATAAAAGATAAGAGATACTTCCCGGAGAAGGGCATCTCTTATCCCCTATCTTTTATTTCTTATCTTCACTCTGCCGCCCCGCGGCGCAAGGAGGCACCATGAACCGTCATCCCGCCCACATCCTGTTGTTGAAGGCCGCCCGTGCTTTGGAGCTGCTCATCGCCGCCGTGATCCTGCTGGTGATCGTCTGCGGGGCGGTATTTTTGTTCCGGGAGACTGGCCGGACCCTGCTCCTCTCCCCAGAGGCCTTCGCCCTGGGGGATTTCCTCTCCGCCACACTGCTGCTGGTGATGGGAATTGAGTTCGTGAAGATGCTGGCCCTGCACACCGCCGACGCGGTGGTGGACGTGCTGCTGTTCACCATCGTCCGGCAGATGATCGTCAGCCACACCGACGCGGCGGAGACGCTACTGGGCGTGGCAGCGGTGGCGGGCATCTTCGCTGTGAAGAAATATCTTCAGGCCAGGGAGAACGCCGCGTGAAGCCGCACGGACCGGACGGCAAGCCGTCCGGTCCGTTTTTTCCGCTATGCCCTGCGGCCCAGCCGCTCCCGCCTGCGGCGGAGGGCGTCTGCCAGCCGCGCGCCTGCCCAGCCTGCGGCGGCGCCCACCAGAATGCCCCCCAGCACGTCGGTGGGCCAGTGGACGTACAGGTACAGCCGAGAAAAGGCGATCACGGACGCCAGGACCGCCGCCGGCTTCCACAGGGGGCTGCCGGAGGCCCGGAGGGCGAACACCGCCGCAAAGGACGCCGCCGTGTGCCCCGAGGGAAAGGATGCGTCCGCCGGGGGTGCTGTCAGCAGCTCCACCGCGGTATTCACCAAGAAGGGCCGGATCCGGCCGACCAGGGGTTTCAGAACGATATTGCAGCAGATCAGATCCAGAATCAGCGCAAAGGACAGGGACATCCCTGTCCAGCGGTGCTTCCGCAGAAGCAGCAGCACCGCCGCCAGCAGGATCCAAATCTCTCCGTGGTCGCAGATCCGGCTGATCCACGGCATCACCGCGTCCAGAAAATCGCAGCGCAGATGGGCCTGGAGCCAGTCCAGCACCGCCAGTTCCGCCGCCTGCATCATACTTCCACACTCCTCTCCCGGCGCTTGCGCCGTGTGTGCAGGGAGCATCATACCACATTTTCCCCACAGTGCGCAACGGTTTTGGCATTTTCTTCTATGATCTGCACAAATCTGCGGGATTTTTGGCATTTTTCTGGGAAGGGGCGTTGACATCTCCTCGAGAACGTGATAGGATACCTTCAAAATTGGATCGCTCAGATAGAGGCGCGGCGTTCATCAGTACCGCTCCGGCAAGGCCAGGCAGCCGCCGGACGGGGAAGGGTCCGCCGCCGAAGTGCCGGGACGATGCCTGTCCTTCTGGTGCTGGGCCGTCAGGGAATACCTGCCGGACTGTCACAAACCTTTGTGAAGCGCTATCAATGGCTGTTCGGGATCGTCCCTGCCGGGGGCTTCTTTCCGTATTTTCCATGGACCGCTTGACAAAGCGGTCCATTTTTTCTCCTCTCCGCCGGCGGCAGGTGCGGAGGAGGTCTGTGACCGCCGCGGAATCTTTTTTGAGATGAGAAAGGTGAAGAAACATGAAGAGATTGTTGACCTTGCTGATGGCTCTGGCCATGACAGCGTCCCTGGCCGCCTGCGGCGGCACCGGCAGCTCCGGCGACACTGCCGACTCCGGCAATTCCGGCACCACCGCTGAAGGCGGGGAGACCGCCGGCTCCTCCGGCGTGGAGGACGGCGTGCTGACCATCGCCATGGAGTGCGCCTACGCCCCTTACAACTGGAGCCAGAGCGACGACTCCAACGGCGCTGTGCCCATCTCCAACGTGCCCGGCACCTATGCCAACGGCTACGACGTGATGATCGCCAAGCAGATCTGCGAGGCCAACGGCTGGGAGCTGGAAGTGGTTCAGTCCGACTGGGACTCTCTGGTTCCCGGCGTGCAGACCGGTACCTTTGACGCCGTCATTGCCGGCCAGTCCATGACTGCCGAGCGCAGCGAGCAGGTGGATTTCGCCGGCCCCTACTACTACGCCTCCATCGTCTGTGTGACCAAGACGGACAGCCCCTATGCCAACGCCGCCGGCATCAGCGACCTTTCCGGCGGCACCTGCACCGCGCAGATCGCCACCATCTGGTATGACTCCTGCCTGCCTCAGATCGAGGGCGCCCAGGTCCAGACTGCCGCGGAGACCGCCCCCGCCATGCTGATGGCCCTGGAGACCGACGCCGTGGACTTCATCTGCACCGATATGCCCACCGCTATGGGTGCCGTGGCCGCCTATCCCGACATGAAGATTCTGGACTTCACAGACTCCGACGACAACTTTGAGGTTGACGAGGGCGAGATCAACATCGGCATCTCCGTGATGAAGGGCAACACCGAGCTGAAGGAGGCCATTGACAGCGTGCTCTCCACTATGACGGCGGACGATTTCAACACCCTGATGAACGAGGCCATCGCCATTCAGCCCCTGAGCGAGTAAACACTTTCCAGAATGACCCGCGGCGGGAGGACAGTCTGTCCTCCCGCCTGCTTCCCGCCTATCAACTCTTTACCGAAGGGAGTCTGCCTCCATGGAGAAACTGTTCCAGCTGGCATCCGACATTGCCAAGCTCTGGTCGAACTACGGCGTGTCCCACTATCTGCCCGGCATCCGCAATACCTTGATTCTGGCACTGGTGGCCACCGCCATCGGCTGCCTGATCGGATTCGTCTGCGGCATTCTGAACACCATTCCCCACAGCAAGAACGACCCGCCCGTCAAGCGGTTCTTTCTGGCGCTGATCCGGGCAGTGGTCCGGATCTACGTGGAGATCTTCCGGGGTACCCCCATGGTGCTGCAGGCGGTGTTCCTCTATTACGGCCTGCCCTATTTTACGGACAACGCCGTGCGGTTTGACAGCATCTGGATGGCCGCCATTCTGGTGGTGTCCATCAACACCGGCGCCTACATGGCCGAGTCCGTCCGGGGCGGCATTATCTCCATCGACCCCGGCCAGACCGAGGGCGCCAAGGCCATCGGCATGACCCATGTGCAGACCATGCTGCATGTGATCCTGCCTCAGGCCATCCGGAATATCCTGCCCCAGATCGGCAACAACTTCATCATCAATGTGAAGGATACGTCCGTCATGTTCATCATCGGCTTCCCCGATTTCTTCTCCGCCCACCGGGCGGCGGTGGGCGCCAGCTACCTGTACTTCCCCTCCGCCGTGGTGGAGATGGCCGGGTACCTCACCATGACGCTGATCGCCTCCTTCCTGCTGCGCTGGTTGGAAAAGCGAATGGACGGCAGCAGCGATTACAAGCTGGCACAGACGGACCATCTGACCATGGCCGCCGGCACATACAGCCACCCGGACCGAGGCACTCCCTTCGATGAGCGGAGCAAAGAGTACCGGGATCGGGTCCGTCAGGAATTGCAGCACGGCCGTACGAGAGGAGATCGCTGACAACATGGACGATATGATTTTAGAGATCCGGCATCTGAGCAAGTCCTTCGGCAGCCACGAAGTGCTGCGGGACATCGATTTCACCGTGAAAAAAGGCGATGTCACCAGCATCATTGGTGCCTCCGGCTCCGGCAAGAGTACCCTGCTGCGGTGCATCAACCTGCTGGAGACCCCCACCAGCGGCGAGATCCTCTACCGCGGCCAGAACGTCACCGGTCCCAAGGTCAATGCCCCCCAGTACCGCTCCCATGTGGGCATGGTGTTCCAGTCCTTCAACCTGTTCAACAACATGACCGTGCTGGAAAATTGCATGGTCGGGCAGATCAAGGTACTGAAAAAGGACAAGGAGACCGCCCGGAAGCGGGCCATGGAGTATCTGGAAAAGGTGGGCATGGCGCCTTACATCCAAGCCAAGCCCCGGCAGATCTCCGGCGGCCAGAAGCAGCGGGTGGCCATTGCCCGGGCCCTGGCCATGGAGCCGGAGGTGCTGCTGTTCGACGAACCCACCTCCGCCCTGGACCCGGAGATGGTGGGAGAAGTTCTCTCCGTCATGCAGGACCTGGCCCAGGAGGGCATGACCATGCTGGTGGTGACTCATGAGATGGCCTTTGCCCGGGACGTCAGCAGCCATGTGGTGTACATGAACCAGGGCGTCATCTGCGAGGAGGGCACGCCGGAGCAGGTTTTCGGCAATCCCCAGAAACAGGAGACGCAGGACTTCCTCTCCCGGTTCCGCAAGAATTGAATCCCGTCTTTCCCGTTCCCGGAGGCTCTGCCTCCGGGAACTTTTTTGTCTTTGTTGCGTCCACCACTTGTTCTTGTGGAAAAATCAGTTTAGAATAGCAACATCTTGTGCTTATGGAGGGATCCGGCCATGCACATTCACGGACTTCAGAAACTGGCCATGGTGGACTACCCGGGAAAGCTGGCGGCCACGGTGTTCACCGGCGGCTGCAACCTGCGGTGCCCCTTCTGCCACAACGCATTGCTGGTGACCCGGCTGGCGGAGACGCCGGAGATCCCGGAGCAGGAGGTGCTGGACTTCCTGGCCTCCCGCCGGGGGCTTTTGGACGGGGTGGTCCTCACCGGCGGGGAGCCGCTGCTCCAGCCGGACGCAGCGGATTTTCTGCGGAAGGTGCGGGAACTGGGCTTTGCCGTGAAGCTGGATACCAACGGCTGTGATCCTGCCCGGCTGGCGGAGATCCTGAACCAGGGCCTTGTGGACTATGTGGCCATGGACGTGAAAAACGCTCCGGCGCGGTATGCCGAAACCGTCGGCATACCGGGCTTCAACCCCGCCCCGGTGGAGGAGAGCATCCGTCTGCTGCGGAAAAGCACCGTGGACTATGAGTTCCGCACCACCCTGGTGCGGGAGCTCCACAGGCCGGAGGACCTGGACGCCATCGCCGCCTGGCTGGCAGGGGCACCCCGGTACTATCTTCAGAACTTTGTGGACTCCGGCAATCTGATCGGCCGGGGATATCACGGCTTTACAGCAGAGCAGCTGCAGGGCTTTGCGGAGCGGGTCCGGCCGTTCTTTGGAGCTGTGGAGCTGCGCGGCATTGACTAGATATGGAAAAATTCAGCGTTTTCACAGAAAATGCATACAAGATATAGTGGCATTTCTAATTGACAAGCCCCCAGGAAGTGGTAGAATGGGAAATACGGGGCGCGTCAGCGCCCATTGACTTGTCAGGAGCAGGGAATTGAATTTATCATAGAGAAAGCAGGGGTTTCATGTATCAGGTCGTCAAGCGGGATGGAAAGATCGCCTCTTTCGACATCTCCAAGATCAGCACCGCCATCACCAAGGCCTTTGAGGCCACCCACATGGAGTACAATCCGGACATCATTGATCTCCTGGCCCTGAGGGTCACGGCGGATTACCAGGATAAGATCCATGACGGCAAGATCACCGTGGAAGACATTCAGGACAGCGTGGAGGACATTCTCAGCAAGGCAGGCTATGCCGACGTGGCCAAGGCCTACATTCTCTACCGCAAGCAGCGGGAGAAGATCCGCAACCTGAACTCCACCATGCTGGACTACAAGGAGCTGGTGGACAACTACCTGCATATCAACGACTGGCGGGTGAAGGAGAACTCCACCGTCACCTACTCCGTGGGCGGCCTGATCCTCTCCAACTCCGGCGCCATCACCGCCAACTACTGGCTCTCTGAAATCTATGACCAGGAGATTGCCGACGCCCACAAGAGCGGCGCCATCCACCTCCACGACCTCTCCATGCTCACCGGCTACTGCGCCGGCTGGAGTTTGAAGCAGCTGATCCAGCAGGGCCTGGGTATCCCGGGCAAGATCAACTCCACCCCGGCCAGCCACCTCTCCACTCTCTGCAACCAGATGGTGAACTTCCTGGGCATCATGCAGAACGAGTGGGCCGGTGCCCAGGCGTTCAGCTCCTTTGACACCTATCTGGCCCCCTTTGTGAAAGTGGACAACCTCTCCCAGAAAGAGGTTAAACAGTGTATCCAGTCCTTTGTGTTCGGCGTGAACACTCCCTCCCGCTGGGGTACCCAGGCGCCGTTCTCCAACATCACCCTGGACTGGACCGTGCCCCGTGACCTGGAGAACCTGCCGGCCATCGTAGGCGGCAAGGAGCAGGATTTCACTTACGGCGACTGCAAGAAGGAAATGGATATGGTGAACAAGGCGTTCATCGAGATCATGACCGAGGGCGACGCCGACGGCCGGGGCTTCCAGTATCCCATCCCCACCTATTCCATCACGCGCGACTTTGACTGGTCCGACACGGAGAACAACCGCCTCCTGTTCGAGATGACCGCCAAGTACGGCACCCCCTATTTCTCCAACTACATCAACTCTGACATGGAGCCTTCTGACGTGCGCAGCATGTGCTGCCGCCTGCGGCTGGATCTGCGGGAGCTGCGGAAGAAGTCCGGCGGCTACTTCGGCTCCGGCGAGTCCACCGGGTCCGTGGGCGTGGTGACTATCAATCTGCCCCGGATCGCCTACCTCTCCCAGACGCCGGAGGAGTTCTATGAGCGGCTGGACCACATGATGGACATCGCCGCCCGGAGCCTGAAGGTG
This sequence comes from Oscillibacter sp. KLE 1728, assembly GCF_934833455.1. Taxonomy (NCBI): domain Bacteria; kingdom Bacillati; phylum Bacillota; class Clostridia; order Eubacteriales; family Oscillospiraceae; genus Oscillibacter; species Oscillibacter sp. KLE 1728. The sequence goes on along the minus strand of NZ_CAKVVF010000049.1, from coordinate 802 downwards.
AAGCGCACCGTCATCACCAAGCTGATGGATGCGGGATTGTACCCCTACACCAAATACTACCTGGGCACCTTTGACAACCACTTCTCCACCATCGGCCTCATCGGCATGAACGAGGTGGGCCTGAACGCCAAGTGGCTGCGGAAGGACCTGACCCATCCGGAGACCCAGGCCTTTGCCAAGGACGTGCTGAACCACATGCGGGAGCGACTGATGGACTATCAGGAGCAGTACGGCGACCTCTACAACCTGGAGGCCACCCCCGCCGAGTCCACCACCTACCGCTTTGCCAAGCACGACAAGGAGGAGTTTCCCGACATCGTCACCGCCAACGAGAACGGAACTCCCTACTACACCAACTCCTCCCACCTGCCCGTAGGCTACACCGAGGACATCTTCTCCGCTCTGGACGTGCAGGACGAGCTTCAGACCCTCTACACCTCCGGCACCGTGTTCCACGCCTTCCTGGGGGAGAAGCTGCCTGACTGGAAGGCGGCGGTGGAGCTGGTGCGGAAGATCGCAGAGAACTATAAGCTGCCCTACTATACCATGTCCCCCACCTACTCCGTGTGCGCCGACCACGGCTATCTGTCCGGGGAGCAGCACACCTGCCCCATCTGCGGCAAGCCTGCGGAGGTGTACAGCCGCATCACCGGTTACTACCGGCCGGTGCAGAACTGGAATGACGGCAAGACCCAGGAGTTCAAGGACCGGAAGGTATATGACCTTACCCGTTCCCACCTGCGCCGGGCGGGCATCGCCGGCAGCCAGGTGACGGTGGAGGGGCTGGAAAGCGCCTCTGCTC
>NZ_CAKVVF010000048.1:0-16246 GCF_934833455.1 Oscillibacter sp. KLE 1728 | reverse complement strand
TCCTGATAGAGCGGGAACCGCTTGCACAGCTCCGCCACTTCCGCACGGACCTGCTCCGCATGGTCCGCATAGTCCTCTTTTGCCATGAGGCCCATCCACCGGGCGATCTCCGCCATCTCCGGCTCCCGGAAGCCCCGGGTAGTGACGGCGGGAGTGCCCACCCGGATACCGCTGGTGACGAAGGGCTTCTCCGGGTCGTTGGGGATGGTGTTCTTGTTCACCGTGATGCCTACCTCATCCAGCCGATGCTCATACTCCTTGCCGGTGAGGCCAAAGTGCCGGGTGTCCACCAGAATCAGATGGTTGTCCGTGCCGCCGGAGACCAGCCGGAAGCCCTGCTCGATCAGCTTTTCCGCCAGAACCCCGGCGTTGGCGGCCACCTGCCGCCCATAGGCCCGGAACTCCGGTTTCAGCGCCTCGCCCAAGCACACGGCCTTGGCGGCGATGATATGCTCCAGCGGACCGCCCTGGGTGCCGGGGAACACGGCGGAGTTGATCTTTTTGTACAGGTCGTCGTCATTGCACAGGATCATGCCGCCCCGGGGACCCCGCAATGTCTTGTGGGTGGTGGTGGTCACCACATCGGCGTAGGGGATGGGGGAGGGATGAACACCGGCGGCCACCAGACCCGCAATGTGGGCCATGTCCACCATCAGCCGGGCGCCCACTGCGTCGGCGATCTCCCGGAACTTGGCAAAGTCCAGGGTGCGGGGATAGGCGCTGGCCCCTGCCAGGATCAGCTTGGGGCGGCACTCCTTGGCGATGGCCATCACCTGCTCGTAGTCGATGGTCTCTGTGTCGTCAGACACGCCATAGGGAACGATGCGGAAATATTTGCCGGAGATGTTCACCGGGCTGCCGTGGCTCAGATGGCCGCCATGGGCCAGATTCATACTGAGCACTGTGTCACCGGGCTGCAGCAGGGCAAAGAACGCCGCCAGATTGGCGTTGGCGCCGGAGTGGGGCTGGACATTGGCGTGCGCACAGCCGAACAGCTGACAGGCCCTCTGCCGCGCCAGCTCCTCCGTCACGTCCACGGCATAGCAGCCTCCGTAATACCGCTTTCCAGGATAGCCCTCCGCATACTTATTGGTGAGACAAGTGCCCATGGCCAGCAGGACGGCCTTGCTGACGATGTTCTCGGAGGCGATCAGCTCAATGTTGTGCTGCTCCCGGTCGAATTCCTTCTGAATAGATGCCCCCACCTCGGGGTCGGCCTGGGAGAGAAAGTCCATGATGTCCTGGATCATTGCAGGGGTCCTCCTTCGTGTGATCCGGTCTTCCGGAAAATATAAGCCTTTTCCAGCTTATCAGAGTTCCAGGGACCTGTCAAGGGAACAAGAGGTAATACCCCCACAAAATGTTGTAGAGATAGTGGGAATATTTTGACGATTTTGTGGGAGGCGGACCTTTTCCCAGTCATTCCAGCCGGGATGGCGTGCCGTCCTCAAAAAGTCCGGCTTCTGTCAGCACCCAGGGGATGGGATAGTCGTGGACGCCGAAGGGGATCTCCTGGCGCAGCAGCCGCTCCCGGCACAGCAGAACCGCCGCGCCCCGGTAGTGGGCCAGGAAGCGGTCGTAATAGCCGCCGCCCCGCCCCAGACGGCGGCCCTCCCGGCTGCAGGTGACACAGGGGATCACCGCCAGATCGATCTGGTCCGGGGAGAGGGCAGGGCTGTCTGCCGGAGGCTCCAGAATGCCGTAGGCGCCGGGGAAGAGCTCCTCCAGGTTGCGGATGGCCCGCAGCTCCATGATGCCATCCGCCACACACAGAGGGACGCACAGCATCTTGCCGTCTGCCAGAGTCTGCTCCAGGATGGGACGGGTGTCGATCTCCCGCCCGGCGGAGACGAAGCAGAACACCGCTCCGGCACTGCGATACTCCGGAAGAGCCAGGAGATGGCGGGCGATGGCCCGGTCCGCCGCTTCCCGGTACCGGAAGGGGAGCTGGGCGCTGAGGCGCCGGATCGTAGCCCGGAGCTGCTGTTTTTCCTCGTCTATTGTCATGGCAGGGGATCCTCCTCTTTCTCTGGACGGGCCGCGCCGTAGGAGATGACGTCGGTCCCGAACTTTCCACGGAGGCGGTCCATAGCCGCCTCCAGCTTTTCCTGTTTTTCTTTTTTGGGCGCCGCCCCGGCTGTGAACAGGTCTACCTGTTCATAGGCGTCCTCCGACCGAACCAGATGGATGGCGGTAACAGTCAGGGCCCGCACGGGAGCCGGGGGTTTCCACAGCTGGCCGGTCAGGTCCATGGCCGCCGCCGTCAGCTCCCGGATCAGGTGGGTGGGGGCGGAGAGCTGCATCTGACGGGAGCGGTCATGGAACTGGGGATCCCGCACCGTCACCTGGACGCCACCGGCATACAGCCCGCTGTGCCGCAGTCGGGTGGCCACGGAGTCCGCCAGCACGGCGACGCCGCCCCACACCTGCTCTGCGGTGGTGAGGTTTTTCGGGAAGGTAGTGCCGTTGCCTACGGACTTCACCATCTCCGGCTCGTACCGGGAGCGGACTGGATCGGTGTCCAGCCCGTTGGCATAGTCGTGGAGCTGGACGCCCATTTTGCCCATCAGGGTCTCCAGGGCATCCCGCTTGCAGGCCGCCAACTCTCCGATGGTCTTTACGCCGAACTGGGCCAAAATCTTCCGGGCGGCGCCCCCCACGTACAGCAGCGCCCCCACCGGCAGAGGCCAGACCAGCCTCTGCCAGTTCTCCCGGGAGACGACAGTGGTGGCGTCGGGTTTCCGGTAGTCGCTGCCCAGCTTGGCAAACACCTTATTGAAGGAGACCCCCACTGAGAGGGTCAGTCCCATCTCCTGCTTCATCCGTTGCCGCAGATGGTCTGCCAGGGCCTTGGCATCACCGCCGAAGAGGTGGAGGGTATGGGTGACGTCCAGCCAGCTCTCATCGATGCCGAAGGGCTCCACCAGGTCCGTGTACTGCTCGTAGATGGTGTTGACCTCTTTGGAGACCTGCCGGTACAGTTTGTGGTGGGGTGGCAGCAGCACCAGCTCCGGGCACTTTTTCTTGGCCTGCCAGATGGTTTCCGCCGTCTGGACGCCGAATTTTTTCGCCGGTTCATTCTTGGCCAGGATGATGCCGTGGCGGGAGGTGGGATCTCCGCAGACCGCCACGGGCACGTTCTGCAGGTCTGGTCGGCTCCGCAGCTCCACGGAGGCGTAAAAGCTGTTCAGATCGCAGTGCAGGATGATGCGGTCCATGGCCCCGCCTCCTTTCTCACTTCTATTATAGCACATCTGTTCGTTCCTGAAAAGGGAGAAGGGATGGGAAGGTTTTGACATACCGGCGCGGGGAGGCGGAGGGACGGATATGGGCCGCAGTAAAAGGCGCGGGGACGGTATCCGCCCCCGCGCCTGTGGTGTTCAAATTTACAGAATCCCCATCAGCACCAAGGCCAGCACCACAAAGGTCGCCAGCAGGGCCAGGGAGAACAGGAGGAACCCGGCGCTCAGCTTGCCCTTGCCCTCGACAGGCGCATGGGACTCCGGTACCAGCCGGGCCTTCCGCAGGGCGGTGACCACCGGCTTGTAGAGCAGCAGGATCAGCGCCATGTTCAGGCCGCCCTTCACCAGGTTGAAGGGCAGGAACACCGGGATCAGCATGGGGACCACGATTTCCTCGCGATCCATTCCCATGTAGATGGGCGTGATGAGATAGTTCCACAGCAGCATCACCACGGTGAGGCAAACAGTGCCCAGGGCCAGACCGATGACGGCGCCCTTGCGGGTGTGGAACTTCTTGTAGACGAAGGCGGCGGTGCAGCAGAAGGCGCAGGTAGCCAGCACATTCATGATGCAGCCGATGGGGCCGGTGTCGCTGACGGTGAACATCTCCACCACGGCCACCACGATGGAGATGACGGCGGCGGACAGAGGTCCGAAGAGGAAGGCGCCGATGCAGATGACCGTGTCCTTCAGGTCCATCTGCAGGAAGCCGGACACCTGTGGCAGCATCTTGCTGAGGAGCATCACCACATAGGCGATGGCCGCCAGCATGGCCAGGGAGGTGATGGTTCGGACGTTTGTTGCGGGCCGGGAGGGGTTCTTGATGGCGTTGGCATTGGGTTCGGACATAAAAATACACTCCTTTTCGTTGCTTGAAAACACCCTGGACGCTTTGGCTTCTCCAAGGTGATCCACGCAACGCAGGAGCGCGAACAAACGCGCGGCCACGCCGCACTCATCTTCTTCCATCCAGACTGTAACTGTTGGTCCCGGAGTTTCACCGAGTCAGCGCCTGTGCATACGCGCAGGCGGTCGCGGACTGTACCGCCAGTGGGGAATTTCACCCCGCCCTGAAGACAAAGTATTCAGTTGCTTTCTGGCCATAGTATATGACAGCGCGGAAGAAATTGCAAGTCCCTAAATGAAAAAACGGCAAATTTCCCGTGGGTCTTTACAAACAAGAACGGATGTTCTATACTGAATCAAAGACCAGAAGGAGGGAGGCGGAGACCATGCGGGGGCGGCAGGCGGCCTGCTGCTTTACCGGGCACCGGCCCGGTAAGCTGCCATGGCGGTATAACGAGGAGGACCTGCGCTGCGTGTCGCTCAAGGCCCGCATCGCAGACGCGGTGGAGGCGGCCTATCAGGAGGGATTCCGTCACTTTCTCTGCGGCATGGCCCTGGGCTGTGACCTGTATTTCTGCGAGTGCGTCCTCCGCCTGCGCCAGACGCACCCGGACGTGACGGTGGAGGCGGCCGTCCCATGTCCCTCCCAGGCGGATGCCTGGCCGCCGGACCAGCGGCGGCGGTATGAGCGGCTGGTGGCTGCCTGTGACTTTGAGACCCTGGTGTCCGCCTGCTACACCCCCGCCTGTATGCAGCGGCGGGACCGGTATATGGTGGACCACGCCGCGCTGCTGATCGCCGCCTTTGACGGGTCTCCCGGCGGAACCCGGTACACGGTGGAGTACGCCATGCGCCGGGGGCTGGAGATCGTGGACCTGCCCATTGTGCTGGAGCCCGCCCGATAGGCCGGGGCGCTTGGATGCGGAGACGTCCGGTGCCTTGGTTTTTTCTTGCAATATGGGCCGGAGCCGTTGCGCGGGGAGCCCTGTTGTGGTATGTTGGAGAGGAAGGCAATCTGAGATTGCGGAACTTCCATGCTTGGTTGCTGGTATGCAACCGGGCGGCCTGATAAGCTGAAGGCATCCAAGAGAAGGGAGAATGCCTATGACATTCGGAGAGAAGCTGCAATCCCTCCGGCAGAGAGCCGGCATGAGCCAGGACGCGCTGGCCGAGCGCCTGCAGGTGAGTCGGCAGGCCGTCAGCCGTTGGGAACGGGACGAGACCATGCCGGAGACGGACAAAGTGGTGGCCCTGGCGGATATTTTCGGTGTGACAACAGACTATCTGCTCCGCCTCCAGCTGGAGCAGACGAAGCCGGAGGAGAAGCAGCCGCCGCCCCAGGAACGGAAGGACTGGGTGGAGCGTTTTTTGGCCTTTAGCAAGCGGAAGTGGTACCTGCTGGGATGGGTGCTGATCGCCTGGGGCGTATTGGATCTGGTGCAGCTGGCGCTGTTTTATCTGGCGTACCGGGGGATGCTGGGCGGATTCACGGGTCTGATCGGCTGGGATATGGCGGAGATGGGCGGAGTGAATCTGCTTGACGTGTTCCCGGCAGGTGTGCTGCTGTTCCCGGCCCTGTACGCCGCCGTGAAGATCGCGGCGGGGGTGCTGGTGCTGTATTTCGGAAAAAGGCATGTACAAAAGAAGCGGGAGGAGGAAATGCAGTGAAGGGAATCTTTTGGGGGTTCTTCTTGATCTTTATCAATTTTTATGTGACAATCAACGGACATACACTGAATCTGCTGCCGACCTTTGCGGGTTATATCTTACTCTATCGGGCAGCAGGGGAATTGTTGGGAGAGAGCGGTCGATTCGGGAAACTCCGCCCCTTTGCTGTGGCTGTGGCCATATACACAGGTATCCTGTGGGTGGGAGACTTGCTGGGCGTGACCGGCGCAAACTGGCTGAGTACGCTCCTGGAGCTGGCTGCTCTGGCGGTCGCCCTGTATATTTCCTGGAGCGTGATCCAGGCCATTTTGGAGATGGAGACCCATTATGGGACAGATCTGAACGGCACTTCGGCACGGACCGCCTGGTTTGTCCTGTTGGCGGCACAGATTGCCGGAACGCTGGGCGGCCTGCTGCTGGACGCTTTGGCACTGATGGCCCTGATTGCCCTGCTGGTGGGCATCATCTGGTTTCTCGCGGCACTGTGGAAGTGCGCCGGGCTCTATGACGGCCTGCCGCCCAAGGACGCCGGCCTGGAAAACCTGTGAGAGACCGAGAGGAGAGAGACCGCCATGCGAAAGGTACTGCCCATGTCCCGCATCCGGGAGATGGAGCCCTATATGGACGCCAAGGTGCTGGACTACATCCACGAGGGGCAGATCGAAGCGTTTGAGGGCTTTGAGGACTTCGATCTGATCGCCTTTGACTGGTACGACGTGCGCAGCGAGCGGACGGCAGCATCCCAGATGCTGCTGTATCTGGACCGGGAGGACCTGTTCGTCTTCTGTGAGGACGACGCAGCGGAGGACGCCGCCCAGGCGGCCCTGCTGGTGCCGGAGGAAGAGGCACTGTCCAACGAGCAGGTGCTCCACCGCTTCTTCGTCCGGCTGCTGAGGGGGGATATGGCCCATCTGGACCGGCTGGAGGCGGACATCAGCGATGGGGAGACAGAGGTGCTCACCGGTGCCCATGAGGCGTATCTGGACCGGATCATCGCTTGGCGGCAGGAGCTGCTGCGGCTGAAGCGGTACTACGAGCAGCTGGATTCCATCTTTGACGAGCTGGCGGAGAACGACAACAGCCTGCTGGGCAAGCAGAACACCCGCCGCTTTGCAAACTTGGGCAATCGGATGGAGCGGTATCTGAACGCGGTCCAGTCCCTGCGGGAGTCCGTGGCCCAACTGCGGGAGGCCTATCAGTCCCAGCTGTCCATCCAGCAGAACGACCTGATGAAGATCTTCACCGTGGTGACGGCGGTGTTCCTGCCCCTGACCCTGCTGGTAGGCTGGTATGGGATGAACTTTGTGGGGATGCCGGAGCTCCACTGGAAGTACGGATACCCGGCGGTGATTCTGGTGAGCGTGGGGATCGTGGCGGCGCTGGTGATCTACTTCAAGAAGAAAAAGTGGCTGTGACACAGAAAAACAGCAGGCCGCCCCCATTGGGGGGCGGCCTGCTTTGTGCCTCGCAGCGGTTCAGGTTGCCCGGTCCCGCAGATATCTGTCGATGTCGAAGGCCAGCAGCTTCGTGTCCCCCTTGAGATACAGAGGGTGGTGAGGATGGCCGGATTTCAGCAGGGGGCCGGCGGTGAACCACTCGGCCCCGGCGGCGCTGGCGTCGGCGGCAAAGTCCCGCATACAATCCATCAGATACCCTCGCTTCTCGATGATGTTCCCCCAGGCGGCCCACAGGGCGGGGGCCGGGGACAGAGAGAGGAGATACCGGAAGGCCCTTCGGTTCTCCGCATGGAGCACCGGGTTGCAGGACCGCTCCATATCGTCGGGCCGGGTGGCCCGCTGGGCGTAGACGTTGAACATCAAAAAGCTGTCGTACCCGTTGGAAAGCGCGATCCGCTGGGCGGACTGGAGGGTGGGGTCCAGGGCGTCCGGCGCGGCGGTGGAGGGGTTGATACCCATGCAGATCAGGGGCTTCCGGCCCCGTGTGCCCAGGATGTACCGGTATTCCGAATAATGGTTGGGGACGTACAGCCACCGGCTCACATCATAGTCCGGCGACGGCCGGAGGGCAGCGGCCAGGGCGTCGTCAAAGAGCTCCAGCGCCAGGGTGGCTGTGGGGCCTTGGGGAATGTGCATGGGTCAGTCCTCCTCGGAAAATCTTCAAGAAACAGGATAGCACGAATCGGCGGGATATGCTACAATGAATTTTGAAATTGCGCAAAGGAGGTCCCGCCATGCTGACGATCCTGATGGGACGGGCCAAAACGGGAAAATCGGAACAGGTGCTCCGCCGGATCGGAGAACTGGGGGATTCCAGCCGGCAGATCCTGTTGGTGCCGGAGCACGCCTCCCACCAGGCGGAGGTGGATCTGTGCCGGGCCTGCGGAGACACTGCCAGCCGCCATGCGGAGGTCCTCAGCTTCCGCCGCCTGTGCGACCGGGTGCTGACCATCACCGGCGGCGCCGCTCAGGTGACGTTGGATGCCGGCGGCAAGCTGTTGACCCTGCAGAAGGCCCTGGGAGAGGTGGCCCCCTTGCTGAAGGTGTATCGCCGTCCCTCTCAGAAGGCGTCGTTTTTACAGCAGCTGCTGGACCTCTTCGACGAGCTGCGCTGCTACGACGTGTCCCCAGAGCTGCTGGAGAGCCAGGCACGGGAAATCCAGGGCGCCACCCGGGACAAGCTGCTGGACCTGAGCCTGCTGTACGGCGCCTATGAGTCCCGGCTGTACCGCCCCGGCCTTGATGCCCGGGACCGGATGACCAAGCTCTGCGAGGCGCTGGAGTCCTCCCGCTACGCTTTCGGCAAGGACGTGTTTGTGGACGGCTTCACGTACTTCAACGCCCAGGAGCGGCAGGTGCTGGAGAGCATCCTGCGGCAGGCTCGGTCTGTCACTGTCACGCTGCTGGGGGAGCCGGACAGCGCGGAGGAGATGTTTCAGGTCTCTCTCCGCACCCGGGACCAGCTGACGCGGCTGGCGGACCAGGCGGGCTGCCCATGGGAGGTCCGGACGCTCACCAGCGCCGACGACTCCGCCCTGGGATATTTGGAGCATCACTTCTTCGGAGAGGGGGAGCCCTACCAAGGAGACAGCTCCGCCATCCGGGTCCGGGAGGCGGACACCGCTTTTTCCGAGGTGGAGCAGACGGCAGCGGACATCCGCCGCCTGGTAGCGGCGGGGAAGTGCCGCTACCGGGATATCACCGTGGCCGCCCGGAACATGACCGACTACGAGGGCACCATTGAGACGGTATTCGAGCGGTACAGCATCCCCGCCTATCTGAGCCGCCGGAGCAGTATGTTGGAAAAGCCCGTGTGGAGCCTCATCACCGGCGTCCTCTCCGCTCTGGAAAACGGCTTGGAGTACGAGGACATGTTCCGTTGGCTGAAGACCGGCCTGGCGGGCCTGATGCCGGAGGAGTGCGATGAGCTGGAAAACTACGTTCTCACCTGGGAGATCCACGGGAAGATGTGGCTCCGGGATGTGGACTGGACCGACAATCCGGACGGTTATGGCGCACCTTGGGATAAGCGCCGCCAGGCCCGCCTGGACCGGGTGAACGAGCTGCGCCGCCGGGTACGCGCACCTCTTGCGGAGCTGTATGAAGGGCTGAAAGCCGGCGTTACAGCTGGGAAGAAAGTAAATTCCCTTTATAGTTTCCTGGAGCATCTGAATCTCCAGAACGCGCTGGAGGAACAGATGCGGGCCCAGGCGGAGGCAGGGCGCCTCCAGGACGCGGAGGAGACCGCCCAGCTGTGGGAGATCCTCTGCGCCATCCTGGACCAGTTCGTGGAGATCCTGGGGGACGAGCCTATGGGGACCGATGAATTCAGCCGCCTGCTGCGGCAGGTGGCCTCCCAGTACAGCGTGGGCACTATCCCCGTGTCTCTGGACCAGGTGTCCGTCACGGAAATCACCCGAAATGACCGTCACACGGATGCCTACCTGTTTCTGCTGGGGGCCAATGACCATGTGCTGCCCGCTGTGGGACAGAGCGGCGGCATTCTCAACGACGATGACCGGGAGGAATTGGCCCAGCGGGGCATCCGCCTGGCGCCCAGCGGCATGGAACAGATGGGCATTGAGCTCCAGAACCTCTACGCCGCTCTGGTTCAGCCCCGGGAGGGACTGGTGGTCAGCTATCCCACGGCGGACGTGTCCGGTGCAGAGCTGCGGCCTGCCTTTGTAGTGGACCGCCTGCTAACGCTGTTTCCGGAGCTGCGTATCGAGCACGAAGGGACTGACAAGGTTTATCGCCTTACAGCAAAGATCCCTGCCTTGGAGACCGCAGGGACCGCCCCAGGGGGGATCCTATGGCGGTATTTCGCAGATGATGAGGTCCTGGCGCCCCCCATGGCGGCCATGGAGCGGGCGGCTGCGCTGAAGCGGGGGAGCCTCTCCAGGAGCGCGGTACAATCGCTGTACGGGGAGCGGATCTCCATGTCCGCCTCCCGGGTGGAGCGGCTGCGGAGCTGCCACTTCGCCTACTTTATGGAGTACGGCCTGAAGGCCAAGGCCCGCCGGGCGGCGGCCTTTGACGCCCCCCAGATCGGAACCTTCCTCCACTACCTGCTGGAGCACGTCACAAAGGACGTGCTGGACCGGGGCGGCTTTGCCGCAGTGGGAGAGGAGGACCTCCACGCCTTGGTGCGGCGCTATATTGAGCAGTATGCGGCGGAGGTGCTCCAAAATCTGGAGGGCCGGAACGCCCGGTTCCGGTACCTCTTCGCCCGGCTGCGGAACACCGCTTACGCGGTGGTGGACCAGATCGCCGAGGAGATGCGCTGCTCCGACTTCGTGCCCCTGGCCTTCGAGCTGTCCTTCGGCGAGCGCGGAGAACTGCCGGCGGTGACGGTCAGCGAGCCGGACGCGGAGCTGCGAATCGGCGGCAAGGTGGACCGGGTGGACGGCTGGGTGAAGGACAACAGACTGTATCTCCGGGTAGTGGACTACAAGTCCGGCAAGAAAGCCTTTGACCTGGCCGCCGTCCGGATGGGCCTGGATATCCAGATGCTGCTGTACCTGTTCGCCCTGAAAAAGGAGGGCAAGCAGCGGTTTGGCATGGACATTGAGCCCGCCGGGGTGTTGTATCTCCCTGCCCGGGATGAGATTCTCTCCGCCGAGCGAAATATCACGCCGGAGCAGCTCCAGAGCCAGCGGGAGAAGGAGCTGCGCCGAACGGGCCTGCTGCTCTCTGAACCGGAGGTGCTCCAGGCCATGGAGCACGAGGCTCTGCAAAGTCCCCGGTTCCTACCGGTGCGGGTAAACCGGGAGGGGGACGTGTCCGGCGCCCTGGCCTCCGCCGATCAGCTTGGGCGGCTGGGGCAGTATGTGGAGCGGCTGCTCCACCAGATCGCCCGGGAGGTCCGGGACGGCAACATCGACGCGGACCCCTGCTGCCACAATGAGGACGACAGCTTCTGCAAATACTGCGACTGGGCCGACGCCTGCCACTTCCAGGATGGGCGGGACGGCGACCACCTGCACTACATCCTGCCGGTAAAGCCGGAGGAGTTCTGGCGCCAGGTGGAAGAGGAGACAGAGAGAGGAGGCGGACAGTAACATGGCAAAATTGACCCTGACCCCCCAGCAGCAGGCGGTGGTGGAAAACCGGGGCGGCAGCCTGCTGGTGTCCGCCGCCGCCGGCTCCGGCAAGACAAAGGTACTGGTGGACCGGCTTTTCCGCTATGTGACGGAGGAACGCTGCAATATCGATGATTTCCTCATCATCACCTACACCAAGGCCGCCGCGGCGGAGCTGCGGAGCAAGATCGCCTCCGAGCTGTCCAAGCGGCTGGGCCAGACGCCGGGGGACCAGCAGCTCCGGCGGCAGCTGCTGCGGGTGTATCAGGCGGACATCAAGACCGTGGACGCCTTCTGCACGTCGCTGCTGCGGGAGAACACCCACCTCCTGGCCCGGGAGGGGGACAGCCGGGCCCTGACCCCAGACTTCCGGGTGCTGGACGATAACGAGGCCCAGCTGATCCGCCAGCGGGTGCTCTCCCGGACGCTGGAGGACTTCTATGACCAGCTGGACGAGGGCCGCGGCCTGCTGGCGGACACGCTGGGGGCCGGACGGGACGACAGCCGTCTGGCCGCCCTGGTGCTGGAGCTGTACGACAAGGTCCAGAGCCACGCGGACCCGGCCGGGTGGCTGGCGGAGAACCGGACCGTTTGGAGCGGCTGGGAGGGCGGCTTTGATGACACCCCCTACGCCGCTGAGCTGCTGGCCTCCATCCGCCGGAAGGGGGCCCACTGGGGGGCCCTGCTCCGGTCCGCCTCCGCCCGGACCGAGGGGGACGAGGCGCTGTACCGGGGGTACGGGGAGAAGTTTCTCCAGGTGTCTGTGGGTTTTGACGCCCTGGCCCAGGTCCAGACCTGGGAGGTGGCCCGGCAGACGGAAGCGGCCGTCGCCTTCCCCCGACTTTCCACCCCCAGGGGGCGGAAGGACGAGCCGGGCATTGCCGCGCTGAAACAGGTGTGGGAGCGGTGCAAGGCGGAGGAGAAGAAGCTGGCGGGCCTGTTGTCTGTCTCTGAGGAGGAGGCTATGGAGGACCTGACTGCCGTGGCCCCGGCCATGGTGGCCCTGCTGGAGCTGACGGAGGACTTTGCGGAGCGGTACCGGCAGGAGAAGCTGCGGCTGAACGCTGCCGACTTCTCCGACCAGGAGCACTTGGCCCTGGGCCTGCTGGTGGGTTCCGGCGGTGCCCCCACAGAGCTGGGGGAGCAGGTGGCGGCCCGATACCGGGAGATCCTGGTGGATGAGTACCAGGACACCAACGAGATCCAAAACGCCATCTTCCGGGCGGTGTCCAAAAACGGGCAGAACATTTTCACTGTGGGGGACGTGAAGCAGAGCATCTACCGCTTCCGCCTGGCGGACCCCACCATTTTCCTGGGAAAATACAACCGGTTCAAGTCCTGGCAGGAGGCGGCTGACGGAGAGGAGCGGAAGATCCTGCTGTCCCGCAACTTCCGCTCCCGGCGGGAGATTTTGGAGAGCACCAACTTCATCTTCTCCAACATTTTGTCTGTGGAGATGGGGGAGATGGACTACGGCGAGGACGAGGCCCTCCACTTCGGGGCGGCGTATTACCCGGAGCGGATGGATTGCCAGACAGAGTTCCATCTCATCTCTGCCCACCAGAAGGCGGGGGAGAATGACAAGCCGGTAAAAAAGGTCACCGCCGAGGCCCGGTTCGTGGCGGCGCGCATCCGGAAGCTGCTGGATGAGGGCTATCCCGTCACGGAGAGCGACGGCACCCTGCGCCCCTGCCGGCCGGAGGATATCGTGATCCTGATGCGTTCCCCCGGCAGCCGGTCTGCCGCCTTCGCCGCCGCCCTGGCGGAGCGGGACATCCCCTGTTCTTTCCAGGAGAGCGGGGACTTCTTCCACACCATGGAGATCTCCGTCATGCTGTCCCTGCTGGAGATCGTGGACAACCCCCGGCAGGACGTGCCTCTGATCTCCGTCCTCCGGTCACCCCTGTTCGGCTTCACGGCGGACCGGCTGGCGGAGGTTCGCTCCGCCGCCCCCACCGGGGACTACTACGACGCTGTGACCGCCGATGGGGGAGAGGACTGCAAAGACTTCCTGGCAATCCTCTCGGATCTGCGGCAGGCGGGCCGGGACATGAGTGTCCACCGCCTGGTCTGGCACATCTACAACCGACTGAATGTGCTGGGGGTCTTCGGCGCCATGGATGATGGTGCGGCCCGGCGGGAGAATCTCATCGCCCTGAGCCAGCACGCGGAGAAGTTTGAGAGCAATGGATACCGGGGCCTCTTCGCCTTCGTCACGCAGCTGCGGCGGCTGCTGGAGCAGGACCAGGCTCCCGCCACCCGGGGCCCGGCGGAGGCTGCCGGCGTGCGGCTCATGAGCATCCACAAGTCCAAGGGCCTGGAGTTCCCCATCGTCATCCTGGCAGATCTGGACCACGCGTTCTCCCGGCAGGACTTCGACACGCCGGTGCTGGTGCACCCGGACATGGGCCTGGGGCCCAAGCGCATCGACCTGGAGCGGAAAATCCAGTATCCCACCCTGGCCCGGCTGGCCATTCAGGAAAAGCTGCGGCGGGAGAACCTGGCGGAGGAGCAGCGCATCCTCTACGTGGCCATGACCCGGCCCAAGGAGAAGCTGATCCTGGTGGACGCCCTGTACAACGCCCCCGGGCGGCTCCAGAAGCTGGCCGCTGTGGCTGCCTGTCCCGTGCTGCCGGAGACGGTGGCAGAGGGCCGCACCCTGGGGGACTGGGTCCTGCTGCCCCTGCTGTGCCGGCCGGAGGCCGCGCCCCTGCGGGCTATGGCAGAGACAGAGATTGACCAGCTATATATTGGAGAGGACAGCCCCTGGCAAGTGTTTTTGCATGACAGTGAGGACTACCGGGAACGGCCCGCCCGGCCCCAGGCGACGGCGGAGGAGACAGGGGAGACCGCCCTCTTTGACCCGGAGCTGCTGTCTTTCATCTACCCCTACCAGCGGGAGACGGCCCTGCCCGCCAAGGTGACGGCCACCCAGCTGAAGGGCCGCCCTGCGGACCAGGAGATCGCGGAGTATGCCGCCCATACCCCGTACCTCCGGCCCCTGAGCCAGCCGAATTTCCGGCGGGAGCGGCAGGGCCTGACCCCGGCAGAGCGGGGCACTGCCACCCACCTGGTGCTGCAATACCTGGACTTCTCAAACGTTGACGTGGCGGGCCAGATCGAGGCCCTGCGGCAGCGGAGCCTGCTGACGGACCAGCAGGCCGCGGCCGTGGAGACCGCGCCTTTGGAGCGGTTTCTCCGCTCCCCCCTGGCGGAGGAGATCCGCAAAAGCCGAAGCGTCCTGCGGGAGTATCGCTTCACCCTGCTGATGGATGCCCGGGACTACGATCCCGCCGCGGCGGCGGGGGAGGAAATCCTCCTCCAGGGCGTGGTGGACTGCTGCTTCGAGACGGCAGACGGCCTGACCGTGGTGGACTTCAAAACGGACCGTGTGTTCTCGGCATTGGAGGTCCGGCAGCGGGCGGAGCACTACCGCCCCCAGCTGGAGGCATATAGCCGGGCCCTGGAGCGGGTGCTGGAAAAGAAGGTGGTCCGCCGGGCCCTGTATTTCCTGGCTGCAGGCGAGACCATGGAGATTTGAGGAGGAAGGCCAATGGGAAGGGAAATCGTCAGTATAGCCACGGCCCTGGTGCCGTATCCGCCGGAGCGGGTGTGGGCGGTGGTGACGGATCTGGACTGCTGGCAGTGGCGCAGCGATCTGAGCCGCCTGGACCACGTCGGTGAGGACGCCTTTACGGAGTACGACAGAAGCGGCTTTCCCACCCGCTTCACCGTCACGGAGCGCCGCCCCCTGTCCCGCTGGGCCTTTGACCTGGACAATGCCAACCTGGCGGGCCGGTGGGCCGGGGAATTCCGGCCGGAGGGCGGCGGCACCCAGGTCACCTTCACCGAGACCATCACCGTAAAAAAGCCCTGGATGCGCTTTTTTGCCAAGGGCTACCTCCGCCGCCAGCAGGCTCGGTATCTGGCGGACCTGGGGCGGGCGCTGGAACAAGAAGGAGGGACCTGAAATGAAGCGCCGTCTTACCAAGCTGACCGCTGCCGGTCTGGCGGTCCTGGCCCTTACCGGCTGCACCGGCGGGGCACAGGAGGAGGTTTCAGAGGAGCCGCCGGTTCCGAAGAATGTTGAGACAACCTGGACCCTGGTGGTGGGCCAGCCGGAGGGCTCCACCTGCTGGGACGCGGCGGAATCTTTTGCCGAGGCACTGTCCGACGCCACGGAAGGCGCCGTGGCGGTGGAGGTCCAGCCGAGACCCCTCGATAGGGTTACCTCCCTGGAGCAGGCTGCGGCCGGGATCGTGGACCTCTATCTGGACAGCAGTTTCGTATATGGCTCCTACGGCGACGAAGAAGAGTTGGGCAGACCGTTTTTCTCCGTGACCATGCCCTTTCTGTTCCCGGACGCCGAAACGGCGGCGGAGGTCCTGGACAGCACCGGCGGAGAGGCACTGAACGGCGTCCTGGCGGAGCTGGGGCTCCGGGGCTTGGCATACGGGGAGCTGGGCTTCCGGTATCTGACCGCCGACCGGCCGGTGACTGCCCCGGAGGACCTGGAAGGGCTGCGCATCCGCACGGCTGGGATGCTGGAACTGTCAAAGTCCTACCTGGACTGTTGGGGAGCAACGTATTACTCCTCTGGTTTTTCAGAGGTGATAACGCCTCTGGCCGCAGGTTACTATGACGGCCAGGAGAGCACCCTGGCGGAGGCGGACGCGGCGGGCTACCAGACGGTCCAGACGGACGTGACCATCTTCCCGGCCTTTTATGAGCCCGCCATCCTCACCATGAACAGTGATCTGTACGACTCCCTCTCCCCGGAGCTGCGGGAGGCGGTGGACCGCTGCGGCCGGGAGGCCATGGCGGACCAGCGGCTCCGGAACCGGGAGCAGGAGGCGGAGATCCTGGAGCGGTGGCAGGAAGAGGACGGCATCTCCGTCCATGTTTTGACCGAGGAGCAGTGGGGGCCTTCCAGGCCCTGACGGAACGGCTC
>NZ_CAKVVF010000047.1:5990-16694 GCF_934833455.1 Oscillibacter sp. KLE 1728 | reverse complement strand
TCCACCAAAACTAGAAATCGCTGCAGTTTTTACTGCGGCGATTTCTCATTGGATCGCCCCATCAGCTCTGCCGGTGGGGCGGCCCGTAAAAAGAGCTTTAATATCAAACATCGAGTGAAGTGAGCCGCTAACATGAACCTTCCACTAATAGAAATCTGCTATTAGAACGGTGATTGCCCGTTTACGGGCTGTATGGCAAGTGATGCAAGCGGAATAAATTTCCATGTGTCTTGAGACGCTTGCCGGTAATAGGCCCTTATAGGGCCTACGCAAGCCTCCGGCTTAACCGGCGGTTATGGCTTGCCCACAGACGGATTTTGCTTTGATTATCGGAAGGATTCCTCGTACGGAGAATCCTCTTTTGTTTATTGCAGCGCAGATCATGGGGCCGCACTCTTCAGCATCCTGTCCAGTCCCCAATGGCTGGAATCTGCTCACAGACATGTGCCGGGGCGGCGGACTGTTCCAGCTTGACCTGGAAGGGACGTCAAGCCAGAGAAGAAGCTTTTTATAATTCCGGCAGTGCCCCGCGGCGGTTGGTGGAAGAGTGGCCTGCTGCTTTGGGATTCGGATCGCTGATAACGAATTTTCCGCTCACCGATGCGCAGTTTTCATGCCGCAAAGTCCGGACCCTCCCGCCGGAAGAACAACCGTCTGCCCTGGCGGCTGGCTCTTATAAGAAATACCATACGCTTCTTCCGCCGTGCGTATTGAGCCGTTTAGGGCGGCAGAGCGGTTTCTTCCCACGAAAAGCGGCTTGCCTTGCGGGACATACTGCGCTGCAAGGCGGCGGAAAGGGGGTCCCTTTGTCGGGACGCGAGAGAACAAAACAGCCCCCCTTCGGAATGCCCGAAGGGGGGCTGCGGATCTATCAGAGCTGCTTGACCGTGTAATACACCGCCAGGGCAAAGACCACTATGGCCAGGGCCCACATGGCGTAATAGGCGATGGTGCTGCTGAACAGGGCGATGGCCAGCGCCACGACGGACAGGCCGCAGGCCGCATAGATGGGCATGGGATCCGCGCCGGCAGTCAACACCTGAAGATTGCCCAGCTTGCCGCCATTCTTGTCCGCCTTGTTGGTGAGGAAAGCCGCTACGATCAGCACCACGATATAGACTACCGCAGCGATCCGGACATAGGTACCCAGGAAGATGCTGTCCAGCACCCGCCGGCAGACCCACAGGGCGATCAGGGAGGCACCCAGGATGGTCAGGGACCAGGAGCACTCCCGGTCGTACAGATTCCACAGAATGCCCAGCAGCATGACCACCGGAACCACCACGCACAGGAAGGTGAGAGCGGAGTCGTAGAAGGTGCGGATCATCCAGGCGGAACCGCCCAGGAAAACGCCGGCGGCAAACACCGACCAGCCGATCCAGCGGCGCTTGGTTTGCTGGCGCCAGACGATGCCCAGGACCAGACCGATCACAGCCACTGTCGCACCCGCGGCCATCAGATAGGGCAGTGCGGCGTCGCATGCGAGAAGCTCATTGGCGGTGCCGTTCACATAGAAGCGGCGGATGACCAACAGATAGATCTCCGCCACGCAGCCGGCCAGAAAAAACTTGAGCGCGTTGTGCATGGGCTCGTTCCGCTTTACCGGCTTGGATTTACTGACAGGATTTTTGGACATATAGGACAACCTCCAGGGTGTTTGTTCCGAAAATAGCCGCGGGAAAACATGCGCTTCCGCTGGCATACTATGATAGTATAGCAGATATTTCGCGCCTTTGCAAGGGGAAGGAGCCAGACTTTTCCCTTTTTTCCAACAGGAGTCAGGATTGCCGGTTGAGATTTGCCCGGGGGCGTGGTATACTCCTCTATTATGAGATTTTTTGCGAAAAATACTGATGACAAGAGGAATTTGCTTATGAAACGTTTGGGCGCACTGCTGGCGTCACTGCTGCTGGCGGGGAGCCTGACCGCCTGCGGCGGCACTGCGGCGCAGGAGATGCAGAGCATACAGGTCTTCGCCATGGACACGGTGATGGGCCTGCGGGCCTGCGGCGGGGAGACGGAGGCGGCGCTTGCGGCGGCGGAAGACGAGATCTACCGCCTGGATGAGGCGCTCTCCCGCACCCGGGAGGACAGCGCAGTGTCCCGGTTGAACAGCGCGGCGGGGGGGACGCCGGTGGATGTGGGGGAGGAACTCCGCGACCTGATTGCCCGGGCCCTGGATTTCAGCGCTGCCACAGACGGGGCCTTTGACATCACCCTGGCGCCGGTGTCCTCTGCCTGGGGCTTTACGGAGGACACCTACCGGGTGCCGGAGGACGCTGAACTGGCGTTGCTGCTGCCCTGCGTGGGGGCGGAGCATGTCCACCTGGAGGAGGGGACCGCTGTCTCGCTGGACCAGGGCACCCGGATTGACCTGGGAGCCATTGCCAAGGGGTATGCCAGCGACCGGATGGCTGCGATTTACCAGGAGCACGGCATCACCCACGGCATCGTGGACCTGGGTGGGAACACCTGGGTCTGCGGCGGGAATCTGGAGGGAGAGCCCTGGCAGATCGGCATTCAGGACCCGGCCCGGCCCGCGGGGGCTTTGGCGGGGATCCTAGAGGCGTCGGACGCCTTTGCCGTCACCTCCGGCGGCTATCAGCGGTATTTTGAGGAAAATGGACAGGTCTATCACCATATCATTGATCCTGCCACCGGCCGCCCGGCGGAGAGCGGACTTACCTCCGTCACCGTGGTGGCGGATGGGGCCGCGGGCAACGGCACGATGTGCGACGCCCTCTCCACGGCCCTGTTCGTCATGGGGGAGGACCGGGCGCTGGAGCTCTGGCGCAGCGGCGTCTATGACTTTGGCCTGATCTTGGTGACAGAGGACGGCCGGCTGCTGGCGACTGCGGGCATCGCGGACCGGTTCCGGCCGGACGATTCGGCGGGGTATGCGTATGAAATCGTCTCCTAAGCTGCGGCCAAACGGCTGGGATGCGTTGGCGGCGGCCGCTGTGCTGGCGCTGTCGGTGGCCTGCACGGCTCTGTTCTGGACTGGGGGAGAGGAAATAGGCCCGCTGACGGCGGTAGTGTCTGCGAACGGCGAGCCGGTGGATCGGGTGGTGCTGGCGGACCTGTCGGGACCGGAGGAGCGGACCTATACGTCCAACGGCTACACCCTCCGGGTGGCCTTTGGGCCAGAGTCTGCCCAGGTGACGGTGTCCGACTGCCCCACCCAGGACTGCGTCCACATGGGGGAGATCACCCGCGGGGGACAGAGCATCGTGTGCCTGCCCGCCCGGATCGTCGTGCAGCTGGAGGGCGGCGCGGCGGCGGATGACGGCGTGGATCTGGTGATCGGATAAGGAGGCTCCATGAAACTGACGACGAGACAGTTGACGCTGTGCGCGGTGCTGACGGCCATGGCGCTGGCGCTCAGCTATCTGGAGAACTTCTTCCCCTTGTCCCTGGCCATCCCCATTCCGGGGATCAAGCTGGGACTGGCCAACATCGTGACGCTGTTCGCCCTGTACGCCCTGGGACCGGGGCAGGCGCTGCTGATCCTGCTGGCCCGGTGCCTGCTGGGGGCGGTCTTTGCAGGAAACATGAACGCGCTGATTTTTTCCCTGCTGGGGGGCGTGACGGCCATGGGGGTGATGATCGCCCTCTCCCGGCTGAAGCGCCTCTCCGTCTACGGAGTGTCTGTGGGCGGAGCAGCGGCCCACAACTGCGGCCAGGTGGCCGCAGCCGTGCTGACGCTGGGCAACACGGCGCCGCTGTACTACCTGCCGGTGCTGCTGAGGGTGTCCCTCTTTACCGGGGCATTGACGGGGCTGATCGCCGCCTGCCTGTTCCGGGCGCTGGCACATACAAGACTGTGGGGGGTGTGAGCGGATGGACAAGCGGGATCAGAGCAAAAAGGACGAGATCATCCTGCGGCAGCTGGAGGTGATCCGCTCTATGACGGAGCACAACCTCAGCCGCATGGGCGCGGACTTCTGGGGCACTCAGACACCGGAGAAGCATGTGCCTGCGGCTCCGTTGCCGGAGAAAGAAAAAAGGACCCCGCCGGCAGACGGCGGGGAGAAAAAGGCGCCAGAGGCGGCAGAACAGAAACAGGAAGACACCGCCAAAGCTCCCCCCAAAGAGAACATCGAGGATCTGCAGAAGGAGCTGGACAGCTATGTGGGCCTCAGTGCGGTGAAGCGGGAGGTGAAAGACCTCATCAATCTGGCGGCGGTGGAGCGTCTGCGCCGGCAGCACGGCCTGCCCACAGCGGACATGAGTCTCCACATGGTGTTTTCCGGCAATCCCGGCACGGGAAAGACCACCATCGCCCGGCTGATGGCCCGGGTCTACCACAGCCTGGGCATCTTGTCCAAGGGGCAGCTGGCGGAGGTGGACCGCAGCGGGCTGGTGGCGGGCTACGTGGGACAGACAGCCATCAAGACCCGGAAGGTCATCGACTCCGCTCTGGGGGGTGTGCTGTTCATCGACGAGGCATACGCCCTCAACGGCGGCGGGGCCAACGACTTCGGCCAGGAGGCCATCGACACGCTGCTGAAGGCCATGGAGGACCACCGGGACGACCTGGTGGTGATCGTCGCGGGCTACGACGGGCTGATGGACGAGTTCATCCACTCCAATCCGGGACTGGAGTCCAGGTTCAACCGCTTCCTCCACTTTGCAGATTACACGGCGGAGGAACTGCTGGCCATCTTCCGGATGCAGTGTGAAAAAGGGTGCTACATTCTGGAGCCGGAGGCGGAGGCGCCGCTGCGCTCCCTGCTGGAAAGGCGGATGGCGGATGCGGCCTCCTTCGGCAACGCCCGGGGCGTGCGAAACCTGTTTGAGCAGATCCTGGTCCGGCAGGCGGGCCGTCTGGCGGGACAGGCGTCCGTCAACCGGGAGGACCTGACGCGGATCACCGCCGCAGATGTGGAGGCAGTGGGCCGGGCAAATGATTTGGAGGCGAAAGAGCGTTGAAGGTTTTGATCTTACATCCCAGCAGCCGATATGACCGGTATCTGCCCGATATTCCCGCTGCGGGGCGGATGGAGCTGGTGTTCACGGACCGGGAGGGGCCGGAGGAGCGCTGGCTGGCAGCCGGCGGCGATGCGGAGGCTTTGGTGGCCGCACCGGTGACGCCGGTGACAGAGGAACTGATCGCCCGGATGCCGCATCTCAAGCTGATCCACAGCGACGGGGTGGGCTACGACCGGATTGACCTGGCGGCGGCCCGGGAGCGGGGCATCTATGTGTGCAACTGCGCCGGGTGCA
Organism: Oscillibacter sp. KLE 1728; assembly: GCF_934833455.1. Lineage (NCBI taxonomy): Bacteria > Bacillati > Bacillota > Clostridia > Eubacteriales > Oscillospiraceae > Oscillibacter > Oscillibacter sp. KLE 1728. Next base: position 11,468 of record NZ_CAKVVF010000047.1, on the reverse strand, counting down.
ACGCAGGCCCCGTGGCGGAGCTGGCGGTGACGCTGATGAGCATGCTGCTGCACCAGACGCTGTGGGGAGACCGGATGGTGCGGGCCGGGCAGCAGCATGAGGCGGTGAACGAGCTGGCAGCCCATGTGCCGGAAGATCTGTCCACCTGCCGGGTGGGGCTGGTGGGCTTCGGCGCCATCGGCCAGGCTACGGCGCAGCGGCTGCGGGCCAACGGCAGCGAGGTGTTTTACTACGCCCGGCACCGGCAGGATCCGGCTGTGGAGGAGGCGTGCGGCGCCCGGTATCTGCCCCTGTACGAGCTGGCGGAGACCTGTGACATCATCAGCCTCCATCTGCCCGCCACGCCGGAGAGCACCCACCTGCTGGACCGGGCGTTCTTCGGCCGGATGCGGCCGGGGAGCTATCTGGTGAACACCGCTCGGGGCGCGGTGATCGACGATGCGGCCCTGTGCGAGGCTATCCGCTCCGGCCGTCTGGCGGGGGCGGCGCTGGACGCCTATGATCCGGAGCCTGTGACGGCGGAGCACCCGCTGGTGCGGCTGGCGGCGGAGTGCCCGGACCGGCTGATCCTCTGCCCTCACCAGGGCGGGATCAGCCATGCGGCGTTCCGAGAGGCCGCGCGGATGGTGTTTGCGGATCTGGAAAAGCTGATGGACGGCAAGCGTCCGGAACGGGTGGTCAACGGCCTGTAACCGGCGCTGATGGAGATTAAGAGGCCGGAAGAGGAGAGGCGGATCACTATGCGCGTACCAGAGCACTGCACAGCGGATGCGGGGATGTTCTTCGACGGCCATCCGGCGGAGCTGGCGCTGTATGAAGCGCTGTTCCGGCGGATGGACGGGGCGTTTCCGGAGGGAACCGTCAAGGTGCAGAAAAGCCAGATCAGCTTTTACGGCCGGCATCTGTTCGCTGCGGCATCTCTGCCGGTGCGGCGGCGGAAGGACTGGCCGAAGATGTGCCTGATGGTGACCGTTGGACTGCCGTACCGGCTGGACTCGCCCCGGGTGGTGGCGGCCTCGGAGCCGTATCCCGGCCGCTGGACCCACCATGTCTTGGTGACAGAGGCGGACCAGATCGACGAAGAGCTGATGGGCTGGCTGCGGGAGGCATGGGACTTTGCGGAGAGCAAGCGATGAGATACACACGGGAAGAGCTGGCGGAGGCCCGGCGATCCATCGACTCCACCCTGCGCAAGTGTGAGAAGGCGCTGGAGAAGCTGCGACCGGGCACGTCGCCCCACACGCTGACGGTACGGCGCATCCGGGCGTTCCGGATCGCCTTGGCGCTGATCGACCGGGAGATGGACGGGACGGAGATTCCCGGTCCGGAAGGGAAGGAGGACCTATGAGCCGCTATGCCTACGGATACTGCGGGATGCCCTGCGCCCTCTGTACCCGCTGCCGGACAGAGGGAAGCAGCCGGTGTCCCGGCTGCTCCTGCGACGGATACTACACCGTGCCCTGCAAGGTCCACCGCTGCGTCCGGGAAAAGGGACTGGACCACTGCGGACAGTGCGGGGACTTCCCCTGCCCGAAGCTGGGGAAGATGGGGGATTTCCGGGACCTGGATACGGGCCGCGTGAAGGAGCGGACCTGCCAGGCCGTGGCGGCGGAGGGCCTGCCCGCCTGGCTGGCGGAGTATGAGGAAAAGGCGGACCTGCTGACGGTGGCGCTGGAGCGGTACAACAACGGCAGGATGAAGCGGTATCTCTGCGAGCTGTTCCTGCAGCAGGACCTGGACACCCTGCGGCGGATCATGGCCCGGGCGGAGGCATTGGAAGGAGCGGATTCCAAGGAGCTGGGCCGGGCCTTCCAGGCGCTGGTGGGGGAGATGCTGGAATCGTGAGCGGGGCGCTGAACAGAAAAAAAGCCACCGGAGCATTTGCTCCGGTGGCTTTGATGTTCGCTTATTCCAGCTCGAAGGCACCGGTGTACAGCTGATAGTACAGTCCGTGCTGGCGGATCAGATCGTCGTGGTCGCCCCGCTCCACGATCCGGCCGTGGTCCAGCACCATGATGGCGTTGGAGTTGCGGACGGTGGAGAGCCGGTGGGCGATGACGAACACCGTCCGGCCATACATCAGGGAGTCCATGCCCTGCTGAACGATGGCCTCCGTCCGGGTGTCGATAGAGCTGGTGGCCTCATCCAGGATCATCACCGGCGGGTCTGCCACGGCTGCCCGGGCAATGGCCAGCAGCTGCCGCTGGCCTTGGGACAGATTGGCGCCGTTGCCGGTGAGCATGGTGTCGTACCCCTGGGGCAGGCGGCGGATGAAGTCGTCGGCATTGGCCAGGGCGGCGGCCGCCTCCACCTCTTCATCCGTGGCATCCAGATTGCCGTAGCGGATGTTCTCCCGGACGGTGCCGGTGAAGAGGTTGGTGTCCTGCAGCACGATGCCCAGGCTGCGCCGCAGGTCCGGCTTGCGGATGTTGTTGATGGAGATGCCGTCGTAACGGATCTTGCCGTCGGCAATGTCGTAGAACCGGTTGATCAGGTTGGTGATGGTGGTCTTGCCGGCGCCGGTGGCACCCACGAAGGCCAGCTTCTGGCCGGGCTTGGCAAAGAGGCTGATGTCGTGGAGGATGGTCTTGCCCTCCTCATAGGCGAAGTCCACATGGTCGAACCGCACGTCGCCGGAGAGCTTGATGAGGTAGTAGTCCTCGCTCTCGACATTCCGGACCGGGCCCAGGATGGGGCGGTAGAAGGCCTTGCCGTGCTCCTGGTATTTCCAGGCCCAGGCCTCGTCTTTTCCAGCCTCGGGGGCCTTCAGCTCCGTGAAGGAGCCGTCCGCCTCTTCCCGCACAGGGACCATCACCATGTCAGTGCTGTGGGGGACCCTCCAGGCCCAGAGGTTGGTGCGCTTCTCGGACTCCTCCAGTTGGTGGCCCTCTTTGTCATAGGACACGTTTACCAGCGTCACAGTGCCGTGGTCCTCCTCCGGCTCCTCGTCCATCAGGGCGAAGATCCGCTCCGCGCCGGCCAGGGCCATGATGATGGAGTTGAACTGCTGGGAGATCTGGTTGATGGGGTTGGAAAAGCTCTTGGACAGCTGCAGGAAGCTGGCAATAACGCCCAGGGTGATGGTGGTGTCCACCCCGCTGAGGGCCAGAGCGCCGCCCACCATAGCCACGATCACGTACTGGACATTGCCGATGTTCACCATGATAGGCATCAGGATGCTGGCGTAGGTGTGGGCTTTGTCCGCGCTGTGGAACATTTCGTCGTTGACCCGGTCAAAGCCGTCCTGGGCCTCCTGCTCATGGCAGAAGACCTTGACCACTTTCTGACCGTTGATCATCTCCTCGATATAACCGTTGAGGGCGCCCAGGGTGCTCTGCTGGCGGAGGAAATAGCGGCCGCTGCGGCCGGCCAGGAACCGTGTCACCACCAGGGCGAAGCAGACGCACACCAGGACCACAACCGTGAGCAGGGCGTTGGTGAACAGCATACCCAGGAAGGTGACCAGGATGGTCATAGAGGAGTTGATGACCTGGGGGATGCTCTGGGCGAACATCTGCCGCAGGGTGTCCACATCGTTGGTGTAGACGCTCATCACGTCGCCGTGGGCGTGGGTGTCAAAATACTTGATAGGCAGGGTCTGCATGTGGCCGAACAGGTCGTCCCGAATGGTTTTCTGTACGCCCTGGGACACCACGATCATGTTCCGGTTATAGGCGTAAGCGCACAGGGCACCCACCAGGAACAGGCAACCCATCATCACCAGGGCCCGCACCAGGCCGGAAAAGTCTGGATCCGCCGCACCCAGCAGGGGGGTGATATAGTCGTCGATCAGACTGCCCAGAAACAGAGAGCCCGCCACGTTGGCGATGGCACTGACCAGAATGCACACCAGAACAATGATGAAGCGGGCCTTGTACCCCCGTTTGATATAGCCCATCAGGCGGCCGACAATGTGCCGGCGATGGCCGGGCGCCTTGGCGCCGCTGCGGATCTGCTTACTGCTCATTGTCACTGCCTCCTTTCATTTGGGACTCATAGGTCTCGCGGTAGATATCACAGGTTTTCAGCAATTCGTCGTGGGTACCCATGGCCACGATCTGTCCGCCGTCCATCACCAGGATCTTGTCGGCGTCCTCGATGGAGGAGACCCGCTGGGCGATGATGAACTTGGTGGTATCCGGGATCTCCTCCAGAAACGCTTTGCGGATCAGGGCGTCGGTCTTGGTGTCCACGGCGGAGGTGGAGTCGTCCAGGATCAGGATCTTGGGGTGCTTCAGCAGGGCCCGGGCGATGCAAAGCCGCTGCTTCTGCCCGCCGGAGACGTTGGAGCCGCCCTGCTCGATATAGGTGTCGTACTTGTCGGGGAACTCCTGGATAAAGGAGTCCGCCTGGGCCAGCTGGCACATCCGGACCATCTCCTCGTCAGTGGCGTCCTTTTTGCCCCAGCGGAGATTATCCTTGATGGTGCCGGAGAACAGCACGTTCTTCTGCAGCACCATGGCCACCTGGTCCCGCAGGGCGTCCATATCGTAGTCCCGGACGTCCGCGCCGCCCACCAGGACGCGGCCCTCAGTGGCGTCGTACAGACGGGGGATCAGCTGGACCAGGGTGGTCTTGGAGGTGCCGGTGCCGCCCAGGATACCTACGGTCTCACCGGACTTCACCGTGAGGTTCACGTTCTTCAGGCACTCCTTGCTGGGGTCCTTGGCGTAGGAGAAGCTGACGTTCTCAAACACCACGGAGCCGTCCTTGACCTCTTCGATGGGCTGGGAGCCGTTCTTCAGATCGCTCTCCTCGTTCAGGATCTCTGTGATCCGCTCTGCGGAGGCCCGGGCCATGATGATCATAGTCAGTACCATGGAGAGCATCATCAGGCTCATCAGCATCATCATGATGTAGCTGAACATACTGGTCAGCTGGCCGGTGGTCATGCTGCCGCCCACGATCAGGTTGGCGCCGATCCAGGACACGGAGATCATGCAGGCATACACACAGATCTGCATCAGAGGCATATTGAAGGCCAGGATGCGCTCCGCCTTGGAGAAGTCCATGTAGATCTCCTGGGAGACCTTGCCGAACTTCTCTACTTCATGGTCCTCCCGAACAAAGGACTTCACCACCCGGATGCCCAGCAGGTTCTCCTGCACCACGTTGTTCAGGTGGTCATAGCGCTTGAAGACCCGTTCAAAAATGGGGTGGGCCCTGGTCATGATGAGCGCCAGGCCGATGCCCAGGATCGGGATGACCACCAGGAAGATCAGTGCCAGCTTGGGGTTGATGCGCAGGGTGAGTACCCAGGCGCAGATCAACATGATGGGGGACCGGACCGCGATACGGATGACCATCATAAAAGCCATCTGGACGTTGGTCACGTCTGTGGTCAGGCGGGTGATGATGCCGCTGGTGGAGAACTTGTCAATGTTGGCAAAGGAGAACTTCTGGACATTCCGATACATCTCCCGCCGCAGATTCCGCGCGAAGCCCGTAGAGGCCTTGGCGCCGAAACGGCCGGACAGT